>CALMVQ010000306.1 GCA_937873135.1 uncultured Scytonema sp.
TTAATTATGGGGATTCTCTTTTTACTTTTTACTTTTTACTTTTTACTTTTTAAGAACGCTCATATCTTCAGAGGTTTAGAATGAGCCCCGATCTTCCTTCTGACGCACCTGGCGATCGCTATCGATTAGCTTTATCGAGTTTCCGTGGAGTAGTTACCTCTTCAATTAAATCTGTTTTAAAATTAAGTATTTATGCTTACTTTGTTTCAGCTATCTACAATCCACGTTCCATCTAATTAAGTGCATAAGTTGATTTCACTGACACCTATTTAAGAATGTAGCTATGAGAACTTATGTTCTTTAGCTTCAAAACCCCGACTTTATTGAGGTGATTTATGTCTTAGACACTATAGCAACTCCCACACAATCAAATGTTTAACTGCTTGATGGAACGAGAATCAACACGATTACCATTGTCTATTGTATTGAAGCAATCTATCAAATAGGAATAAAGGTTTTGCTACAAAAATCTTGCTTACCTGTAGAATTAAGGATATAAATTATGGCTCTCATTGATGAAGTTAAACAGGTGTGTTCCCGCCTCGCCTCTGTAGGCTGGCGAGATTTGCTACTCCAGCACGGGCTAGATATCACGGCAACAAACCTTCAGCAGGAATTAATTAAAGAACTACCAGCTATCAATCGTCAAATAGCAGGGTTTGAAGATTTTGCCTTTGAAGGGAAACGAGCAATAGAAGCAGGAAATCCATCTCGGAGCTTGCTGTTTCATGCCTTGGCTTCACCCAATGTGGTGAGTGAGAATCTGAGCGCATATCCAACCCTAGCGGAACTAGAAATCATTGAAAATTTTGTTTATGGAGTGCAGCCTCCTTCAATGCAAGATTTGCAAGTTCTAGCTAGAAGACAAATGTTAGCTATCACTGTGTTTGCCTCAGAATATCGCCCTGCTTCGGAAACTGTCCAACGTCAGCACGCAGATATGTGTTTTTCGCGCACAGGTGTGGCGCGAGTCGGAACCGCTCAACCGCTATACAATGGAAAACTGCGAGGATTCCTACCAACCGTTGAAGGTGATTTAAAAGAAACTTTTCGCGTCTTGCCAGCACGTTATTCTGCCTATATTGCAGTTCAACGCACTGGCAATTTCCAGAGCTTTGGTCCGTTGCGTTTTCAGAATGGAGATAATACTAGACTATTCTGGGTTCCCCTCCACAAATTATTCAACGGTACAGAATGCATTCGTGGCTTTGACTTACAAGTCGCTTTAAATGCTCATCATGTCAATCAAAAACTGCGGCGGATTCATTTAGCATTAAAAAACGCAGGTTGGAATGAACCAGACATTAGCAATCCGCCATTTATTTTTACAGAAGGCATTGCTGAATTTACAACAGATTCTGACTTTAGTACAGGGCTTTTAGTTCCAGTAGTACATCCAAATCTAGTTGAAGCGGCTACTTACCAAGGGAAGCTGCTCACCTTTAAAGTTCCACCGAATAGTCCAATCCTATCTTCTAGCCTATCAATTCCTCCGGTAATGAACGCAAGACATGCTCCAGAGTATGTTCATGCCCGCCATAAAATATTACCCAATGGTCAACAAGAAAATCTCAACGACAAGAAAAATGTGGAAGCGGTGGTGAGAGCAGGTGGCTACAATGCTCAACACTACCTTGACTTTACAGGCGATGGGTCGATTCAAGCAATATGTCCAGAGTTGGCAGTGGCAATTCCTCGCAACGTGCCTGCCTATTCTCTAGTAAGCGCACCAGATTTTTTCCCCAGTTGCGACCAGCGAGAGCTATTAGAATGGACAGAGCAGTCAGTACCTAGCAGACTCAGACAGAATCTCTGGGAAGTTCCGCCAGAAACGTTATCTGATAATCGCTTTGCTCCCAACCTGCAATTAGAAAATGTTGATTTTCGAGCAGAAGATAAAACGGTAACTGCAATTGTCTCGTTACCCCGTCAGGGTTCGGTGCAACAGAGGCCGTTGAATGGTTCCCCAACAATCCGACAAGCATATCTCCCAGATGCGGCGGCTGGAGTATTTGCTCCTGGTTGGGATGTGAGTTTTGATCGCACCAACCAAGTGGAACACTTAGCAAGCTACGGCTTAGGTAGTCCTTTTCCGGAGGACTCCAAACTTTGTGCTGCACTTAGTACATTTTGGCCCGCAGTCGCTCCTGATGCAGCCCGGACGTTTCAGCCCAATCCCATGTGGCCCACTGTCAGCCCGTTGACAGATCCAGAAATTGGTCAAGTTGGCAATTTACCTTGGGATGGAATTGTTGGACCTCGACGCGTCACTAGGGATGGCACAGAGTTGATAGAATATTCGGATTTTGCTCATGCAGATTATGTAGAGAACTCTTTGCAGAAGAAATTTTCGCTCTCATTAACGGCTAAGGTTGATGTGCGTGAATACGAAGCTAGAGTGTTGGCAATGGCGAATGTTTACCAAGTCTTAGGAATTGTACCTGATGATCGGGGAAAATGGAGCGTATTTTCTTTCCAAACAGTGCAACCGACCAATTCAGAATTACAACAGGCACAAACTCAAACAAGCACTAGGCTTGCTGGAAATATTTATCGGTTTGAGATTTATCGTTATGGAGATACATTTTTAGACCCTGGAAATTCTCGAAAACGGTTGGTTAAAATTGAAGAAACTGTGACCTTGTTTGTGACAGCTGTCAATATTCTGTTGAAACGCGATAATGGAACCTGGTCTAGAAGAAGTGTCTAATCCTGATGTGCTTGTAGTTGGGGGTGGGCCGGCTGGTTGCGCTACCGCTATTCGCTGCGCTCAACTAGGCTTACAAGTTGTCCTGATTGAGTCGAAGCTATTTCCTCGTACACACCCTGGTGAAACATTACACCCTGGTGTTGAACCACTACTTAAGCAGTTAGGTGTCCTTGAGCCAGTCTTAGCAGCTGGCTTTCTTCGCCACAAGGGAAATTGGGTGCAGTGGGAAGGCAGCAGGGAGTTTGTCCCCTTTGGCTCAGACCAAGAGGGAGCGTGGCTAGGATTTCAAGCTTGGAGAGCCGATTTTGATGAAATTTTGCTCAATCAAGCAAGAGCGCTTGGTGTTGAAATTATACAACCAAGCCGTGCAACTGGTTTACTGATGGATGGGGGCAGGGTGATCGGCGTTGAGACATCCCACTCCACTTTTCGGGCAGCTAAAATCATTGATGCTGCCGGAGATCATCATTGGCTTGCTCAACAATTAGGGTTACAAATTAATTATCACTCTCCACGTCTGATTGCTTATTATGGTTATGTAACAGGATTCGCGAAAGCGCGAGATGATGCTCCAGTGATCGTTGCTGATTCTTGCGGTTGGACATGGACTGCTAAAGTGCGATCGCAACTTTATCAATGGACGCGCTTATCATTTGTAAATCAGAAAATTACAAAAGACTGGTTACCCGATGAATTCCAAGGGTTACAGATTTATCAACCAATGCGGGCGGCTAATGTCAGCTGGCGAATCGTTTCACAACCTGCCGGATGTGGTTACTTAATCGTTGGGGATGCAGCAATGGTCGTTGATCCGACATCGAGTCATGGCGTTCTCAAAGCAATTATGTCTGGTATTTGGGTTGCCCATTCAATAGCATCGGAACTGTCAGGTTATGTAACAGAACAACAAGCTATTGACCAGTACTGTCTATGGATTCATAACTGGTTTCAACACGATGTGAAAAACTTAAGTAGCCTAATTGCTAAGTTGCCTATAGTGTAGTCCAGTCAGCAATTCTAAATTTAAGAATTGACAAGGGATTGACACTCTCCGCTCTAAAGAGACGGAGATTATGCGCGACTTTTCAGCCTTAATATCCCGAAAATCGGGTTGCGCTGGCTCAATACGAATGCCAGTAAAAGGCGTACTGATATCTCTGTGGCGGGTTTTCCAGCCGTGACTTTCTTCCAGTCCGGAAGTAGGTTTTTATGTCTTGTCTGACACTTGTATTCTATCATAACTTTTGTCATTCGCATTGATGATTCATCAGAATTTTAAGGAAGGAAGGCGTTTACGCTGAGATCATCTTTACTGTAAAAGCTGGCACGCTTGAGCAACTTACGCATCAGGATACTAAACCAAATCTCAATTTGATTCAGCCCTTGAAAGGGGGGATACCCCCAATTGCTTCCTCATGAAGTCGATCATAACTTGCACCTTGTTTGGCAGGTAAGTCCGGCTGGGGTACAAAAGCCACGCAGCTGTCTCGAAATCCGTCGCCGTCACACGATAGTTTGGGAATAGGTCAAGAAGGCGTCCCTGAGCAAGGTCTTCGTCGATCAGCCAGTTGGGCAGCAGCGCCGGTCCCATGCCGACGAGCGTGCAATCGTAGAGCGCGAGGGCGTTCGAGATCATTACATCGCCGTTGATAGACACTTTGCTCACCGTTCCGTCAGTGTTACGGAACAACCACCGTGACCGAAAGTCCGGTATGGTGAAAAGCAAGCACTTGTGATCCCTGAGGTCCTCTGGGACGTGCAAGGGCTTCTTCTCTCGCTTCAAGTAAGTGGGGCTAACGCAGACTTTGTAGCGCGTGTTGAACAACTTGATACTGCTCATACCGATCTCAGTGTTTGGTCCAAGACGAACCGCTAGATCCACACGCTCGGACACCAAGTCGAGATTCGTGTCCGTCAGCAGGAGTTCGAGTTTGAGATCCGGGAATAACGCCCGAAATTCTGGGAGCAGAGGCACAAGGCATTTATGACCAAATGATACTGAGGCAGTAAGGCGCAACGTTCCGACAGGACCAACACTAACTGCAAGGGCTTCGTCACGTGCATGGTCCAGTTCATCCACTAGTGCCTCAACACGACTAAGATAAAGATTCCCAGCTTCCGTCAAGGCTAAGCGTCGCGTTGAGCGCTGGAACAGGCGTACGCCCAGCTCGTCCTCAATAGAGGCAACCGACCGCGATACAGATGACGGGTCTATGTTACGGTCTCGGGCCACCGCAGCGAAGCTACACCGGCGGGCAACTTCAACGAAGATGCGTAGGTTCTCAAAATCCATTCCTGTATAATACGCACGAATATGATGTCAGATTAACTATTTATTGTATTGTACGCACAAGATATGGTTGTCTTTAGAAAAAACAACGGAGGCAATCTCATGCATAACATCCTGCGGATCGATTCAAGTTCGCGAACCGAGGGATCTCATTCGCGAGAACTTGGTGACTACTTCGAGAAAGCTTGGCTCAACCAACACCCAGAAGATCGGATCGTACGACGCGACGTAGTCGCCGAGCCTATCGAGCATATCGCCGACCAGACTATCGCTGGCTTCTACACGCCGACCGATCAGTTCACTAATGAGTTGCAAGCCGCCACGACACTGTCAGACCGCCTGATCGCGGAGCTTCAGTCGGTGGATTTCCTGCTGCTTACCGTGCCAATGTACAACTTCTCGATTCCCTCGGCTCTCAAGGCATGGATTGATCAGATCGTCCGGATCGGACGCACCTTTTCCTACGACGGCGCAAGCTTTACGGGGTTGGTCACTGTCAAGCGTGCCTACGTCATCTGCACCTACGGAGTAGGCGGATACACTAACGGCGGACCGTTTTCAGCTTTCAACTTTCTGGAACCCTACCTGAAGCTTCTCCTAAACTTTTTGGGTATTCAGGATGTTCGGTTCTTTACCGTTGAGGCCACAACGAGCGATAACGCTACGGTAACGGTGAACACGAAGCAGGCTAAGCGCGAGATTGATACCATGATCGCGGAAGCCTAAGTACATAACCATAACAAGTTAAACGAAAAGCAATCAGAGTAAATCTCGTAGCCGAACTTAAGGCAACAGCAGAGGCACTTGCGGTGGTGGGAGCAACAAATGCTAGACTCACCATCTCAGAGCAGGCGTTTGCTTGGCGTAGATCTAGCGAGCAAGTAATATCGTCTCGCATTTATAACTGATAAACAACTATCATATTGAGGAGATATGTATGGCTAGGATCACGGTTTTTGGAATGGGTGCGATGGGGTCACGTATGGCTATCACACTTCTAAAGGCAGGTCATGAGGTCACAGTTTGGAACCGAAGCAAAGACAAAACAGCCCCCCTAGTGGAGGCAGGAGCCAAAGCTGCCGATACGCCCCGTGCCGCCGTAAAGGAGGCTGAGTTCGCCATCTGCATGGTTCGTGACGATAATGCCTCTCAGCACGTTTGGCTAGACACCCAGATCGGTGCCTTGGCTAATCTACCCGAAGGTGCCGTCGCTATTGAGAGTTCGACTGTAACCGTCGCCTGGGCGCGAAAGCTTGCAGAACACTGCTCTACAAAAGGCATCGCTTTCTTGGATGCACCAGTGGTGGGATCTCGACTACAGGCAGAAGCGTCGCAACTCATATACTTTGTTGGCGGTGACACCGAAATAGTCGCAAAAGCGGAGCCTATCCTAAAGACTATGGGCGGAGCTGTCCACCATGCTGGATCAGCTGGCAGTGGAGCGGCAGTCAAGCTTGCAGTCAACGAATTATTTGGCGTGCAGGTGGCAACCATGGGCGAGCTGCTTGGACTCATGCGGCATTGCGGGATCGATGAGACGAAAGTGATTGAGCTGGTGTCTTCAACTCCGGTGTGTAGTCCGGCAGCAAAAGCAGCGGTGAGTGCAATGCAGGCACGCAACTTTGCACCGATGTTTCCTGTCGAGCTTGTGGAAAAAGACTTTAGCTACGTGATTGAGGTGGCCAAAGAGCATGGAGCGCAGGTGCCGATGGCAGAAGCTGCCCGACGCGTCTTCGCTGAAGCGATCTCGCTTGGGTATGGTAGCGACAACATCACGGGCGTGTCCCAAATATATCTGTAGTGAGAAGATTTAACACCGCAAGCCACACTGTAAAAATCAGTGTGGCAGGGTTTCAGCATACTTTTGCAGCTAATTTAAGTCAAACGGCAACTTCTGGCAAGTCGAGGCTTCACTATCTCACGTTGTAGGCAAATTTCTTCGGATTAATGCTAACGATTCCTTGAGGGAAGCTACCTTCAACTGACTCAATTGGCAGAGGAGACGTATCTACCTCGCTTAAAGTGCCATCTTGAGGGTTGACTTTGAGAACATTTATCCCATTGCCCTCAGAGATATCGGCAGAAGTGCGGCGAGTAACTACTTGCAGCAAAGATTCATCTGAGTTCAGAGCTAGCTCGGTTGACGCCGCAGCATTTCCTTTAAGGACCACTTTCTGAATCTCTTTTGGTGTCGTTGGATCTGCTAGATCGTAAACACTAACACTGTTATCGTTAGTGTTAGTTGTGTACAGACGAGTTCCTGCCCGGTTGGTAAGTAGCCAGCAAGGTGTTAGTCCCGAATTGTCCACAACCTTGAGAAAGGTCAGTTCCCCTGTGACTGGGTTGTATTTGTAGACTCCTATTTTATTAATTGTGACAAAGCCAACATATAAGATTGGCAGTCTGGGATGGATTTGGAGTCCAAGTGGAAGACCTGGTGGTCCATTTGGAGGAAATTCAGATGCTGGCAGAGGTTGTGGTGAATTCGGACTTTCCTCTAAGCGACCCTCTGGGAGAATTCTAAAAGATCGAAGTGAGCCACCTACCACTTCCGCACCAAATAGGATTTTTTTGTTTGGAGAGATGAGCGCTATGGTGGGAGCAGAGCCTGTGGGAATTGATACAGTAGACTGTGGAATGGGAATAAGTCTGCCTCTAGGAGTGACGCGGAAGGCAGTATAGTTTGGCTGAGAACCTTCTACATCTTGGATTGCATTGTTTCGATCAAAGTTTTTATTGACAACATAGAGTATATTATTCGCCAAAGCTAGGCTTTCTGGGTTCACTCCACCGCTTGGAAATGGAGAACCTGACACTGGAGAAAGACTGCCATCTTTTTTGATGTCAAAGACAGCGATCGTGTCCGAGCCAGAGTTTACAGCAAAAAGCCGGGTACCATCGGGGTTAACTATCACATTTCGATCATTGTCAGCAATTAGGAGCGCACCGCCAATAATTCTATACGTGGGGTCGGTAATACCAGCACCCTCTGTCGGAAAAGGTGAATTGGCTAATGGTGTTAGCTTGCCATCAGCATCCTGCTCAAAGGCAAGAATAGTATTACCATTTTCCGTCGGAATGTTACTTTCCGTGTAGACAATATTCCGGAGCGACCACTGATGTGCATTCGCTAATTTAAATGGAAATCCGCTCATCACTATAGCGGCGGTTAAACCTGTGATCGCAAAGCAAATGATCCTGAAAAACCGATTTCTTTGAATTGCCGTCATAAACTTTTACTCACAGATGATTCAAATTTGTAACATCAACATCAAGCAGTTAATACCGTATCAAATTGACATTAGGTTTAGTATTTTGGTGCATACGTTGCACGAGTGTTAATTTCAATGGAAAATACCGCTTGAAAGCTCTTACCCCTGATTTCACTGACTACTTTAATCACACTTCTCGACAAATCCTTCAAGTGAATTTATGAAGGTGAGAAGTCTAAAAAAAATTAAGCTAAAAAGCTGTATCCATCAAATGTAATTTATCATACAACTTAGAACAAGCACAAGAAAAAAATGAGATAAAAGGTACGCATACTTATCGATTTGCGCAAACAAAAATTCTTTAAGAAGGCGTGACGGTAGTCGGCAGAGGGCAGCGATATATCCCGATAAATAAAATTAATGGATTTAATTTGGACGCCACAAGTGCCCGCAGCACTCTCCGCTCGAAATACATCTTCCTCCAAGTTTATTCATTTATGAATAAAGGTGCTTCAAACCCAGTGACAGAGGGCAGAGCTTTCAATCTATTACATAGCTGCTATCTGCCATCTGCCATCTGCTATCTGCCTTTCTTCGATGAAAATTCTTAAGGGAAGCTGAGAAATAATGCAATACTGGAGTGTTCAAATTTAGTCGCACAAATAAACCGTTTCCGGTCTAATCGAATTGTACAACACCTGAAATATTATCGATGCTATATTCTTTAAGTTAAGTAAATAATTAGGTAGACAAAAAATACCGCCTGGATGTATATTACTCGGAAAGAAACAATATTATTTAAGAATAAAGAGGTAAATTATGCTTCGTTCTTACACTTCTTGGTTTTTTCTTGGAGTTATTACTGTACTGAGTTTTGGGTCAAATACACACAAGGCGGTAGCACAAACAACTTACCCTTTCAATGCTACATTCAACACATCATCTACCTCTGTACCAGTAACAGCCGATGTTTCAGGAATAACTTTTTCCGGAGAAATCACTGGTTCCCCTTATGGATTAACGCAGATTAGTGGTTTCAGTTACTCCCAACTCGATTCCACAACTGGCTCTTTACGCTTCAACACAAATCCAGGAACATTTGGTTTACAAAGCTTGCCCCAAGGCGAAGTGATGTTATTTGGAAGTGGTAGCAACAGGTTAATTGCAACTAATAATGCCACTGGAGTGATTGACTTTCAAACTTTAAGAGCAACTACTACAAATATTTTTACTATTACAAATGGTGAGGGTTTATTCAAAGGCGCTACTGGTTCACTCACACTCGATGAAGTTTTCCAAATCAGTTCAGACCCGGCTGTTCCTACTACAGGTCGCTCTCAAGTTAGTGGTACAATTCAAGTACCATTGACTCAGAAAGTACCAGAACCAAATAACATCACTCCAATACTCAGTATGAGCGTACTCGGGGCTGCTTTTTTATGGCGGCAACTTAGTAAAAATCCACTGCCTGTTAAGTGAGCGGTTAAGCAGGAAAGCTTAAAAAACATCAACAAATCTAGGTAAGCTCATCTCTTGCCCACTTTTCCTGCAAATCGCTAAAGCTTCTACCACCAAGATCTTTGGATCTTGGTGGTAGAAGCTTTGTCGTTGTTGGGGTTAAACCAATGTTGACGTCCGGAGTAGCGATCTCTGCAGGGTTGTGAAAACTCATAACCGAAAAGACGAGAGCGGATCACCAAAACTAACCGCAACCTATACAGAATCACAGCTTTTGGTGCTCGTCTTAAATCTCACGACCCACCGAAAGCGGCACGAATTTTAGAAAACAACCTTGATTATAAAGTCAAGTCTCGCAGATTGCAACGCGAGAAGGCGACCATACAGAACTTTATAAAGCAGGGATTTACGACGAGTCATCACTTCGCCCGTTGATATCATCTGCGAAGATCTCACACAACCCAATACTGCTCGGTTAACCCCGGAAGATCCCCCCAACCCCTATGCATTTGAGGTCATTTTCTTACGTCGAACTCAGGTTAAATATGATGCGTAAGTTAACCTGACGTTTTCAGAAGAATTCTGTATTTTGAGCGCTCCTTAACTTTTCCTAACTTACCCTTATCGACACAGCTGAGCTTCAGCCATAAAGTGAAGGAGTTCTGAAAACGAGTGAAAAAGAAGCAAATGAACATTCTGTTTAGATATTACAACCTTCGTTGATCGCTCTTTAGAGAAAAGTTGGCGTACTGACTATCGTTGAATCCATAATCAAAAAAACAATTTTCTGGAATTAAGCAACAACCTACTGTAATTAAATTTGTCGTTGAATCCACAATAAAAAAACAACTTTCTGGAATTAAGCGACAACCTATTGTAATTAAATTTGTCGTTGAATCCACAATCAAAAAAACAACTTTCTGGAATCAAGCGACAACCTACTGTAATTAAATCTGTCGTTGAATGCACAATCAAAAAAACAACTTTCTGGAATCAAGCGACAACCTACTGTAATTAAATCTGTCGTTGAATGCACAATCAAAAAAACAACTTTCCGGAATCAAGCGACAACCTACTGTAATTAACACACGACTTGATGCATTCTGTGTTTATTACAACTACTGGTTTCAGGTAACTGACAAATCTTCTTTACAACCCATTTACTAATTGACGACAAAGGAGTTTCACTATGTCTAACGTTAACTGTGCCCCTGAATCTGCTTGCGAAGTCATCGACTCAACACAAATTGAACGCTTGCGCATTAGAAAAGGTTTGATTAAACAGAAAAATCGGTCTATTGAAGAGAATAAAGCGAAACACAATCGTAACGCCAATAAGTCAGAAGTCCAGTCTGATGCTTTGTGTCTTGCTCAAGAACGTAGCGAATTAGTTACTAATTATTTGAATCAAGATGAGAAGGTTGTAGGATTCGGGTACGGCGGAAGCGAATCCATGACACTGTTTGTAGAGAAACCAGGTAGTGAACAATTTGTCCGCAAAGTGCTGAGTGAACGTCTGATTACCCCAAAATGGGGAAGAGAGGGAAGCAGTGTGATGTTGCCCCCTTGTGCGAAAGCAAAGAGTCAGACTCAATACCTTATGAATCTGCCAGACTCAGTTAGGCCTCTTTTTCCCGAAGTACTGAATGTGATCGAGCGTGAACAAAAAACAACCTCCGATGATGGATCTGCGGTTTACGAATATATTTATGATATGACTTTTGTTCCTGGCATTGAAGTCAGCCAGTTCATCAGAAAATATCAGCCATCTAAGGAAATTGTGGCAGCGCTCTATTGCATAATCTTCCGGCTTCTGAATGAAAAGCTCCACAGCCAACGCCGACGTATACCATCGCGGTTCACTTTGGAGCAATCCTATTTCACCAAAATCGAACAGCGTCTTGCTTTGTCGCAGGATACAGCACCGAAAACTTTCAGCGACAACTTGTTAAAAACTGAAGAGATTATGATTAACGGCAGAAGAATGCGCAACTTGCCTCGTCTGCTCAGAGAGTTTCGCTCGAATCCAGTATATCATGAAATTCTGGAACCGAAGTTCCATTCCCTAGTGATGGGCGATACTAATACGGAGAATATCAAAATCGGTAACATCGAGCCATTGTTAAGGAATTATATCAACTTCTCCGTCACCAACCCTCCATTCACCGCCGAAGATCTGGAAATTCGCTTCCTTGATCCGCGAGCTATTGGGTTTTATGAGAACGGCGTTGATACCTGTGCCGACGATCCCATGTATGACAACAAGCCGTGGCATAATAGCCTGGGTAATTATGACAAGATTCATGGCGAGCATTTTGATCTTGCATACAAGCTTCGTGGAAAGATGCCCCATATTTTGATCGCTTTTGATCAAGACAACCCTTATGAACGTTCATACTGCGGTATAGAGCAACACTTTAGAGAAATCATGACTGCCGCTTGGAAGTTGGACAATCCAGATTCAGATGTGAATCAGAACGATCCTAACTGGCTTATACGTTTTGCTTTTCTGATGGGTACCCACTTTACGGCGATGCCTCCGTTCCACTTTAGTAAGGATAAAGATGGTGTTTTGATCGACGATGCGGATCACCAACGTCGGCCGTTAGCAATCTACGCTGAAGGAATCAAGTGGCTTAATCTCGCTCTAGATATGCTTGAAGGAAAGATAGATGAGTTTCATGGTATCCCAGTTCCTAATTTGGGCATTTACACGACAGCAGTGGCGGCTTAAGAATATTTTACAAGGGAAAGAGTAACTGGCACGGTTTGCACAACACAAAGAGTTTGCGGAAAAGGATGTTTGGTCTATGCATTTCTCAGAATCGCCTCAAAGTCACCAAATTGCAAGTCGGCCCCAGTATTTTAAAGGGTTGCTAAATGAAAGACGGATTTTTCCAACCCCTTGGCATTGGTGCGTTCACGGCTTGGGAATCGGGCAGGAAGCTACTGGTTTCGCTCCGGATAAATCGGAGCGGTTGCTCGAAATAAGTCTTGTACTGTCTCAAAAAACCAAGACTGATTATCACGCCTTCGCACATCATTTACTTCATGGTATCGTTGCAACATGCGCGGCTATATCATTTGGCGATCGCCATGCCCAGCAGCGTGCCCACGAACAATTCACAAGTGCGATCTTTCAGCTGCCGAGTGAACCGTGGCACTATGCACGCGCTTGCGCTTTGTTGACGGAGAGCCTAGTAAAGCTCGGTCAGCTTGAAACCTATCGACATAATGTTCATTGGCATCTAGGAATGGCATTAAGGCAAGTGGCGACACTGGATTGTGCCAATGATAAGCTTCGCTATGAAAAACTACAGCTTTTTGCCAATCTCCTGTTGGCGGCAGGACAGGCAGGGTTTTCGGACTTGCTAGCATTGCCTTCTCAAAACGGTGAGACTTATATCGATATAGCTTTGCAAGTAACCACAACAATTTCCGATGTATTTTACCGTGGTAGAGGTTCAGCAATTATTTTCTCCGTCTTAGCGCTCGTCGGCTACAAAGAGCAAGTATGTACTGGTGCTCAAAATCATCTTCAGACTCTTTTGGATCTCTTTGAAGAGGAGTTGAGTCACTCCCAGAGCCGAGGTACTGACGGCGTCCATGAAGGAGCGGATTACTATATATTTCCGCTGTCATTGATACTCAATGCGATCGCCGTGTTAGATTGTCCTGATTATCTGACTTATAATCGAGACTGGGTACAGCAAACCGTATCGTTTTTCCATTCGCTCTCGCCCACTTCGCAGGCTTCGCAGATAACGTTTTTTGTTTATGCACTGGATAATCTTGGAGTGCTTGATGTGCATATACCCAATGTAGTTACGTTCTTTCATCAATGTATGGAAGGATATTTACAATCAACAGATGGTTCCCAAGTTGATGATTATTTACGATGCACTTACCTGATTCATCTGGCTTATCAGTTAGGAAGACCCGATATTCTTAATCCGCAAGTTTTGTCAATATTGTCGGAAAATGCAGCACAGTCACTCTTGTCTTCACGTTATCTGGAAAGCACTTATGGCTCCAGTTACATGGTGGCGGCATATGCATTATCTGCATTTGATAGAGTGGACCGATTGGATGTGTTGTTTGGTGAAAGACTCGGTTTGCCGGAGGCGATCAGTCGTTTTCAAGATGACGACTCGGCTACAGCAATACATTCACCAAGAACCGCGTTTGCGTTGATTGAAACAGCGCTACGAATGCGTCCTGTCGAGTCTTGCGACACGCCGCTTTTCAGTAATATCCAGCTTGGCGGGCGACCAGATTGAAAACTTTCACAGGCTTGTTAGAGCTTGTAAACAACTAGTAAGTAGCCGATTTTATATAGTTTTTTGTTAAAATGCAATGTATCGGGAATTGTTGCGGCACGGCGCATTCAAAAGCACAGAAGCTTAAGGAGTAGGTCAATGAGCGACAAGTCAGTTATGAAGTTAAAAGTAAACGGAGAGGACAAGGAAGTCGATGTCGCAGAAGACACACCGTTATTATGGGTGCTTCGCGATCACCTTGGGCTGAATGGCACTAAATTCGGCTGTGGTATGGCGCAATGCGGCGCGTGCACGGTACATCTCGACGGTTTTCCTATACGTTCATGTGTGACACCCGTGTCGGCAGCCGTTAACCAGGAAGTGTTAACCGTAGAGGGTTTTTCAGAAAATAGCGATCACCCGGTCCTACAGGCATGGGCGGAACTCGATGTGCCACAATGTGGATATTGTCAGTCGGGGCAGATGCTTGCAGCAGCAGCGCTGCTTTCTGAGAAGCCACAGCCCACGGACGCTGATATCGATGAGGCGATGTCCGGCAATATTTGTCGTTGCGGTACTTATCAAAGCATAAGAGCCGCCATCCATAGAGCTTCCGAGTTGAGCAAGCAAAGTTAAGGAGGGTTATCAGGATGGACCAGAATACGATGAAGCGGCGCACTTTTCTTAAAGCATCTGGAGCCGTGGGAGCAGGTTTATTGCTTGGGTTTTATCTACCACCAACCAGCCGGGTACAGGCTGCTACCTCCCAAGCCAATGAAACACAGCCCCGACCGAATCCCAATGCGTTTATCCGTATCATGCCGGATAACACTGTGACGATTATCTTGCATAAGTCGGAAATGGGGCAGGGGGTTCATACTTCTTTACCCATGATGATTGTTGAAGAACTCGAGGCCGATTGGGACACAATCTGCATTGAGTCTGCTCCTGCGCATCCCAATTATTACCATACAGTGTGGAAACATTTTCAGGGCACGGGTACTAGCAGCAGCGTCAGCTCTAGCTGGGATCAACTGCGGCTCGCCGGCGCTACAGCTCGTGAGATGTTGATCGCGGCGGCGGCAACAACCTGGGGTGTAATGCCAAAGAGTTGTGTTGCTGAAAAAGGTTATATTTTGCATTCAGCCAGTAAGCGCCGCTTATCTTTTGGAGAATTGGCAGACATTGCAGCTCAAATGCCCGTGCCGAAGAACGTCACGCTCAAAAAACCGAGTGAATTCAAACTCATCGGTCAACCGATAAAGCGCTTGGATACTGCCGACAAACTCAAGGCTAAAGCTGTATTCGGTATTGATGCCCAGGTTCCCGGTATGCTGATAGCAGTTATTGCGCGTCCGCCAGTGTTTGGCAGCCGTTTAAAGCGTTTTGATGCTGAGACAGCAAAGACCGTTGCTGGTGTCAAACATGTAGTAGCGATCAATATGGGTGTAGCAGTCGTGGCAGACAGCTTCTGGGCGGCAAAAAAAGCGCGTGACGCACTCGAAATTGAGTGGGATGAGGGTTCTAATACCGGACTTTCGTCGTCAGATCTACAGCGTAAATATGCCGACCTGGCAAAAAGTCCAGGGCTTGTCGCCACTCAGATAGGCGAAGCACCGAAAGCACTTGAAGCGTCGGCGAAAAAGCTGGAAGCTGTTTACGAAACACCTTACCTGGCACATGCTCCGATGGAGCCCTTGAACTGTATCGCTGACGTGCGCCTGGATAGTTGCGATATCTGGACCGGAACACAGATGCAAACAACCGATCAACAGGCAGCGTGTGAAATTACCGGACTCAAGCCCGAGCAGGTTCGCATTCATACGACTTTACTGGGGGGATCGTTTGGACGTCGCGCTAATCCCCACGCGGATTTCGTTAAAGAGGCAGTGCAAGTATCCAAAGCCATTGGCTTGCCTGTGAAAGTGATCTGGACTCGTGAAGACGATATACAAGGCGGTTATTACCGACCGATGCATTATAGCAAAATTGCTGCAGGATTAGATAAAGATGGAAATATTATTGCATGGTCTCATCGACTTGTTGGTGAGTCAATCGGCAAGGGCACTCAGTTTGAGCATGTATTGATTCACAATGGCATCGATCACCTTTCCGTTGAAGGGGCGTCCGATCACCCTTATGCAATTCCCAACCAACTAGTAGACCATCACCCTGTTGATAATGGTGTACCGGTGCTGTGGTGGCGTGCTGTTGGTCACAGCTTCACTGCATTTGTTGTCGAGTCTTTCCTAGATGAATTGGCTGCTGCTGCCGGACGGGATCCGCTTGAATTCCGGCTTTCCATGTTGGGCGATTATCCGCGACACCGAACAACCCTTGAACTTGCTGCTGAAAAGGCAGGTTGGGGACGCCAGCTTTCAGAAGGTGTATACCAGGGGCTTGCCTTACAAAAGTCATTCGGCAGCATTGTTGCCCAAGTCGCCGAAGTTTCTATGACTACCAATGAACGTCCGCGTGTTAACCGAGTGGTTTGTGCGGTTGATTGCGGCATTGTGGTGAACCCCGACACTGTTCGCGCTCAAATGGAATCGGGCATTGTGTATGGCTTATCCGCAGCATTGGATGGAAAGATTACGTTTAGAAACGGTCGTGTACAGCAAAGCAATTTTCACGACTATCCCGTACTGCGCATGGATGAAATGCCAAAGGTCGAAGTTTATATCGTTAAAAATACTGAAAAACCCAGTGGTGTGGGTGAAATTGCTACGCCGCCGATCGCACCTGCAGTGTGCAACGCGATTTTTGCGGCAACAGGCAAACGGATTCGGCAATTGCCTATATGCGACGAAATGTTACGGGAAGCATAGAGAAAATACCGTAAAACTATAGCATACCGTGTGACGAATTGGATGAAAGCGTGAAGAATATTTTTCATTTAACCGCAAGGATTTTCTTAACAGTCAACTAGGAGGCAAAGTAATGACCACAACGACAACTGCGGCTATAGTACACGAACCTCAGGGGCAGTTTACATTCGAAACCATTGAACTCGACGATTTACGCAGCAACGAAATATTGGTTCGCAATGAAGCAAGCGGTATCTGCCATACGGATTTTGTTGCACAAAATCTCATGACACCACCGATGGTGGTAGGTCACGAAGGTGCGGGGGTAGTAGAAACTGTGGGTTCGGGAGTCAGCCGGGTCAAACCAGGTGACCGGGTCATCGTCTCCTATCCCTGGTGTGGTACTTGCCGTGGCTGTTTGGAGGGTCAGCCTTATTTCTGCGCTCATCACCTTTCTCTGGGATTTGGCGGCACCCGCTTAGACGGATCGCACACTGTTAAATTAGGCGGTAGACCCATTTCCGGTGCATTTTTTCAGCAGTCCTCTTTTGCCACTCACTCTATTACAGTGGAGCGCAATGTGGTGCCAGTTACAAGCGATCAAGCTGCTGAGCTGTTGGCTGCTATTCCCTGTGGCGTGCAAACTGGTGCTGGTTCTATTCTCAATACGTTTAAAGTCGGTCCCAGAGACAGCCTGGTGGTTTTCGGTGCTGGCGCTGTGGGTTTGAGTGCTGTTATGGCGGGCAAGCTGGTCGGTGCGTCGCCTTTAATTGCTGTCGATGTGGTAGAGGAAAGGTTGAATCTTGCGCTTGAGTTAGGCGCAACCCATGTATTGAATGCCAAAGACGGGGAAGTTGCTCTTCGGATTAAGGAGATCGCTCCTCAAGGTGTTCGCTATAGCTTGGAAACCTCCGGGAATGAGCAAGCGCTAAACGATGCGATTGCCTGTCTGAGTACGGGTGGAGAATGCGGTATGGTTATTGCGCCGCATTTTGGTGAGAAATATCCGTTTTCACCAACGGAAGTCTTTAGACGTGCGGCAAATCTGCGTGGAATTATTCAGGGGTCTTCCGTGCCGAATACGTTTTTGCCAACATTGCTTGAATTAAATAAGCAAGGGCGCTTTCCCTATGAGCGGATGATAAACGTTTACGATTTCGCGGAGATCAACAAAGCTGTTGCAGACACTAAGGCTGGTCGTGCGATCAAGCCGGTCCTCAAAATGTCACATTAAGCTGTAGACGATTGTTTTAACGTTCATAACGTGAGTTCTGGTTAAGCGGCAGAAAGCAAATTCACTCTTCTCAAATTTTTCTCAAGTAAGCGATCATGGCCCCTAATTGACTGAATTAATACATCTCTATTGTTGGCTTCATGTCCAAAACTCACTTTAAGTAGAATTAGTAAAGAAGTAATATGTTAGTAAACGTAAAGACCAGTTCTGTAATCAATGCATCGGTTAAACAAGTATGGGGGAAAGTACGGGACTTTAATAGCCTGCCTGACTGGTATCCGTCTGTAATCAACAGCCATATAGAAAATGGTGAGCCTAGTAATAAAATAGGCTGTATCCGTAGTTTTAATCGCGAAGATGGGCTGACCATACGGGAGCGATTACTAGAGCTTGACGATGTTGAATATGTCTGCACCTATTTTCTGGTAGAACCTGATAAGCCCATGAAAGACTACGTTTGCACTATGCGGTTGTTGCCAATAACAGATGGCGATCGCACTTATATCGAATGGCTGGCAGACTTTCAATGTTTACCTGAAGAAGAACCCGAATTGCGGCAGAATCTAGAAAAGGTCTTTCAAGTTGGTTTTGACGCTTTGAAAGAAATTTTTAGCAACTAATGCTCCATTCTTCTCACAAGGTTCTTCATTACGGCTTTTCAGTTTTTAAGGAATGGTGATGGATTTTAGCAAACGAGCTTTTTTAAAAACAACAATTGATCTGTCTGTCAGTGCGGTGGTGAGTCCGTTTGCGGCTGCCGCAGCCCAGATCACTAACCATACTACTAAGGCAAGCAAGGGCGTCTTCAAGAAGATTGCCATTGAGGAGGCTTTTGCAACGCCGGAATTATTTGATGAGTGGAGCAAATTGCTTGCTACCGATGCCGAGAGAGAACCGGGATTTCAAAAATTGTACAAACCGTTCCTGAGTAGCCCCGCAACTAAAGGTATACGTGACCGACTCATTGATGTGGGTGCAGGTCGCATTCGCGACATGGATCGACATGGAATTGACATGCAGATACTGTCAATCACGACACCAGGCGTTCAGGTTTTCAGTACAAACAAAGCAATTGATCTTGCGATGAAGAGTAACGATCAGCTGGCAGAATTTGTATGTGCTTACCCGCAGCGATATGCCGGACTCGCAGCAGTGGCACCGCAGGCACCTGATAAGGCGGCACGCGAGTTAGAAAGATCGGTCAAAGATCTGAATCTGAAGGGTGCAATAATTAATTCCCACACTCAGGGCGAGTATTTGGATCAACCAAAATATTGGGTACTGTTTGAGGCGGCTCAAGCATTGGATGTACCAATTTATCTGCACCCGAGAACGCCCTCAAAAGAAATGATCCAACCCTTTCTCTCATACGGCTTAGAAGGCGCAGGTTGGGGCTTCGCGGTCGAAACCAGCCTGCACGCGATGCGCTTAATCCTCAGCGGTGTATTTGATGAATTTCCCAAGCTTAAGTTTATTCTGGGTCATCTAGGCGAAGGTATACCGTTCTGGCTTCCGCGTATTGACAGTCGTTTCGCGAATAGAACGTGGACGATGGATGCTTTGGAGCCAGTGAAACTGCGGCAAAAAAAACCAAGCGAATATTTCATGGACAACTTCGTTATCGCCACCAGTGGTGTAAACTGGCCACCGGCGTTAACGTTTGCGCTTTCAGTCTTGGGACCAGACCGTATTTTGTTCGCGATTGATTACCCGTATGAACCCACCGCAAAAGCGGTTGAAGGGATAGAAAATACGCCGCTCAGCGATGCGGATCGCAAAAAGATCTACCAGACGAACGCGGAAAAGTTGTTTAAACTGAAATTGACTTAAAACATAAGTCATAAGCTGTCCCACATTTAAATTGCATTTTGCTATTTTTCAGGAAAAGCGTCAAACCCTCTTTCTCCGTGCCCTCTGCTGTCTAAATGTGCGCTCCTAGATGTAGAACAGCTTATATCAAATCTGTTTAATTAGATACAATAAAAACTCCCCGCGTTTGGCTGTCTCCGCGTCGGTCTTAGCTATGTGTAATCATCCGGATTTGATATTAGTTATGTCCCGCTAAGTAGGTGGTTGGGAAAATTTATAACTATGTCATCGTGAATCGAGCAAAGCGAAGTGAACCAATCACAAGGGTTTTGAGCTTTTTATATTTCGTTACATATATAGGACTAATATTTGATTTCTGAAAAAGCTCCGTACATTTGAAGAGTAGT
>CALMVQ010000307.1 GCA_937873135.1 uncultured Scytonema sp.
TGATTTGGAGTACCAAATTCAGTGGGAGCCTCCTTGCTGAAATAGGTGAAAATTGCTTGTGAGCGACCCGATCTGCTCGAGCGATGGCACTTCGCAGTGGGATTGTACAAAATTAGCGCATCAAGTAATAAGTGAAAAGTCAACCTTAAAAGTTATCGCAAAGTGCCAAATTTCCGATTCCAATTCTACGGTCCAAATAGACCTAGCGATAGCGAAGCGCTGCTGCGTTCGCGGAGCGTCTCGCAGAGAAGCGCAGATCGCCGCTTGATTTCCGACCCTTTTTTATGGTGTCCTGTACTAGTAGGTATATCTCGATCTGCAATAAAGATTTGGCAATTTCTCAAGCATCTTTGCGCTAACTCGCCGGATGGCAATTATTCGCTTAAGATACTTTCGTCCGAAGCCCGATCATTCATCCCGTCACTGATTCCTAAGAGGAATACAGTGAGGGCATTCTGCTCGCTTTTGGTTAAAAAGTTTGAAAAGCTCAATCAATCCTTGCAGGAGTTTCTCAGTCTGGATCTAAACGCTCAACGTCAATTGTTAGCTGATAGCAGGGAAGATACAGAAGAACATGGCAAGTATATCAATGAATATCTAGGGCAAATTTACGCCTATGTATATGGCTATCCCAATAGCCCTTGCTACGTTACAACAGACGACCACTTAGAAATTAAATTACAGCAAGCAAAAATATTGCTGGAGAGGGAGCTAATGAACTGGTTAGAGCTACCACCTGTTCCACAAGGGTTGGATCAGTTGGAGGCAGCCCAGTATTTAAATGATGTCATTGTCAATAATACTGGTGTCTATCATGAACTGTATGACTACATTGCGACAAAAGCATCAAAGACCGCTATCTTAACTTTTCTTTTTACTGAAATTGTTCGGACTGAGGTCGTTGATGATGAAGTTTCATTCATGACAATTGGTCTACAAGGTCCACTGAAGCGGTCATCAGTCTCTAATTGTTGGGATGAATGTGGACGCAGTGATTTCATAGAGTTTCATACTTATTGGCTAAGAATGCTTCTGGAACACACACAAACTTGGGATACGTTTCTTAATTACCGAGAGACAGCCATGCCCTGGTTTGCAGGACTGACATCCAACGCTTTTAACATGCTGCTGACGCGCCCAGGATATAACCTTGCAGCGTATGGTAATTTCATCATCGGCGAAAGCTGGGTTCTGCCTCATTTTTCAAAGATATTAGATGGGATAAAGCACGTAGGTCTTGATCATAAGGACACTACCATTTACTTTGAAAAGCATGTGAATATTGATCCCTATCATACCAAAGACTTACTTGATGGCTTTGCCTATCAAGAGCCGAAATTAAAGCAAGCAGAAGTTAATCAGGTTTTACTCGGAGCTCAGGTTATGATTGCTGCTGCCACGGCTCAATATGACCGTATGCTCCCCTATCTCTCTTCGCTCTAATTATCTACCTGATTGAGCCTGATTGCAATAGCTATGGCATTCCTGGATAAATTGTAAACTTATCGTTGTGCTGTCCAAAGTCATTGTTAGTCACAAATGACTTTGGGCAATCCGAACGAGAGTTTTACAACTCAAATGGAACTGCTTTCAGAAGGCAGCTATGCTGAGGGCAGAAGGCAGAAGGAAACCCACGCTTAAAAACGTGGGACTTAATTGAGGACGCCACAAGTTCGGCGCTGTGCTATCGAAATACATTTTCTTTTAAAGTGGGCTTTAGACCCACAACGCTCATTTTTTATTAATATTTCAAACCTTCAGCATAGCTGCCTTCTCCTGTCGGAGACGCTGCCTTGAACGTACTTCTGCCTTTCTTTGTAAGTTAAACGAAACCAAGAAGGTATTTCAGCAATTGAAGTACCTTACTCAGGTAAACATGTTCAAACAATAAACAAAAAGGATTTAAATCAATCATGAATTATGGCTTAGTTATAACTGCATTTTTACCAATAATTACTGTTATTTTTTGTCTTGTTGCCTGGAAACAAAATGTTGTCTTTAGCTCCTTTATGGGTTTAGGTGTAACAGCATTAATTATTCTATTTATAGACTCCTATCACTTAACTATTAATCAATTTTTTTTGACCTTCAAATCGGCTTTAATTTTAAGTTTCAGTGCCATCATAGTAATTATTCCTGGATTATATCTTAATGGAGTCATTAGAGAACAAAAAAATTTGGAGAAAATTACCTCTTGGATTGAAGATCTTCCTATTAATTCGGAAATTAAAGCATTGATACTGGTGGTAGGATTTTTACCAGATGTAGAATCACTAACTGGTTTTGGCGTGTCCCTTTTTCTAGGAATACCAATTTTTTTCAACTTATTTCCCAAGCAAGAAGCATTAAAACTATCCGTTTTAGGAATGAATATTATGCCTTGGGGGACTTTGGCATTAGCAACAGTTATTGGTGCTCACCTGCTCGAAGCGCCTTTAATACAATTAGGAACTCTCACAAGTCTCACAAGTTTTCTGGTTTTTCCCTATGTAGCACTAGTATCATTGTATGTAATTGGGGGATTAAACATCATCAAAAAAAATATTTTTTTAGCTTTATTTTTAGGGTTTCTTCTCTCAGCACTACTCTTTTTTAATAATTATTACCTCTCGACTGAAACTGCAGGCGTTATTTCTGGGATAATTACGGGATTATGTGGTATTTATCTATCTTGTCGAGGTCGAAACTATATCGGTATGCTTTTGAAAGGAAATCCATTTAAAGCTTTTTTACCATATCTTTTAGTGTTAACATTCATTGCTTGTATCCGCTTGATTCAGCCATTAAAAGCTTTTCTTACAGATGTTTTTGTTTTAAAAAGTGGGAATGTAAACTTTAGTCCATTAGCAAGTCCTGGAATGATTCTGCTGGTAGTTGCATTAATTATGCAAAAAATAAAACCTGTAAGAGTTTCTCTGTCAGGAATTTTAAAAAAGTCTAAAAATGCTTGTTTGAGCATCTTAGCCTTCTTGCTTTTATCTCAAGCCATGCTTCAGTCAGGAATGATAAAAACAATATCTACATATCTTTCAAGCTTTTCAGGAGAAATTCCTGCTCTCCTACTATCTCCTCTAATAGGAATGCTCAGTGGTTTTACTACAGGTTCAAATGTAGGTGGTAATGCACTTTTAATAGGAACACAATATGAAATTGGTCAACAATACCGACAGGGTCTTCTTTTCGCAGCTGCACATAATAGCGGGGCAGGACATATGGTATTTTGCTCAATACCGCTGATTGTCCTGGTTATCACCATAGTCAAGGATACATACCCTTTGAACAACTTACATATTTCTGAAAGTCATCTACTGAAATTTACACTTGAAGTATCAGTTGGAATTTATTTTGCAATTTTTGTAGCACTATATACCTTGTTTCATATCAATGTAGAAAGGATTTTATTTTGATTCAAGACTTATATTCTGGAGTTTAGACTACTTGCGATCACACTTTTATCACAATCGCACACGCTTATTCAAGATGGCAGGGGCTGCCAAGGGCATCGTCGTTCCTCACAAGTCGCAAAATTTTTCTCCTACCAACCCATTTTTAATAGTTACATATAACACCCAACTTAAATTACTGTTCGGTAGATGCCGTACTTGCTCCCTGTCCATAAAAAGCAACTGAATTGACTCTTGACATTTAACAAAACGTTCGGTACAGTACTTAAAAATGGAACGTTCGGTAAAAAAAAGGAAAAATTGATTATGACTAAAGCAGCAATCGTTGTTCTTTCTGACCCTAAGTCAAACTCGGAAGAATCTCTCGGAAGACTATTTAACGCTTTAGCGTCAGTCTATGATTTTAAGCATCGTGGTGATGAAGTTACCCTTCTATTCCAAGGAGCAGGAACGCGGTGGATTGGAGAGATTACCAAGCCAAAACATCCTGCCCACGAGTTGTTTGAAGCAGTTAAGGACAAGGTTGCTGGCGTATCCTGCGGATGTGCTAATGTGTTTGGTGCTACTGAAGAGGTTGAAAAGTCTGGCTTTGATTTGATCAAGGAGAATCCGGTGCCTGGGACTACTGGATTACCAAGCCTGCAAAAGCTAATTGTTGATGGTTATGCCGTCTTGACATTCTAACGCTGGTGTTGCTGAATCGGAGCATGAATTGACATTTTTTGAGATGATTCAACAACGACTTTTTGCGACGGCAGTTGCTACAATTCTGGGAACCAGATCAACGCGCTGCCTCGCCTTTGCGCGGCAGGTACTTCAACGGGGGTAACCCCAACGCCAGTCGCCTGGAGGTGGGAAACACTCATGAGAGCGCTGGCTCCGCAACGCACTGCCAAGTCTATTGCGTGAGTCTAATTCATACTTTAAATCAGCAACGCCCTAACGCTATATATCTTCTGCCGAAGGTTAGTGTTTTGCTAGACCTTTGTCCGGTTAAATAGATGAAGAGTGCAACCAATGCAAATTGAAAACCCTTACCACGAAGGCGAGTTGTTGGTACAGCAGCGTGTCAACGAGGTAGAAGCTGCTAAACAAAACGGTCGCATTATCTCTACCGCTATTCCCAAAGGTGCTCTCAAATTTATCGAACAGCAGCCGATGGTAGTACTCGGAAGCATAGACGCTCAGCAGAATATTTGGGCATCCGTGTTGATGGGTCATCCTGGATTTATAAAGGCAGTAAATCAGTACACTGTTGAACTTAACCTCACACAAGCTGTCTGCAACTGGTATGAACCATTCTGGACAAACATCAAGTGTCATGCTCAAGTTGGTGTGCTAGTTATCGAACTTGCTTCACGCCGACGCCTGCGACTCAATGGTCATATCACTCGCACTGCACCAAAACGGCTACAGTTAGAAGTGGCTGAGTCATACCCAAACTGCCCAAAGTACATTCAGCGGCGACACACTAAAATCTTCGTAGGAGAAAGCTGGGTTCATAGTTGTATATCTGAACCGCGAGTAGGTCAGTCCCTGGAACCTGACCAACAAGCATTTATAGCGGGGGCTGATACCTTTTTTGTGGCAAGTGCCCACCTAACGCGTGGTGTTGATGCCTCACATCGTGGTGGCAATCCTGGATTCATCAGAATTCTTGATGACAGAACGCTTTGCATCCCTGACTACGTCGGCAACAGCATGTTCAATACACTGGGCAATTTTGTGGTCAATCCTAAAGCTGGTCTTATATTCTTAGATTTTGAGCGTAGCCGCACTCTGCAATTGATCGGTCAACCTAAAATCCTGTGGGAGTTAGACGAACCTATGCATGTAACTGGGGATAAAACATCCCTGAGCGGTATCGTCTATACAGAAAGCAATATACCGACTGAAAACGGTAACACGATTCTGGGCTTTCATCGCGATGCCGAGGGCAATTTAACACCCCTACCCGGTTCACCATTCGCCACCGGTGGTGCGGGTATTGTTGATCCCACGTTTGACTTAAGCAACGCGACTTTGGGGTCGGATCAGGAAATTATCATCAACCCTGAACATACCCGCCTTTTTGCTGTCAACTCAGGTTCTAACACCATCTCCGTTTTTAACATTGCTCCCAATGGTAGCCTTTCTCCTGTCGAAGGCTCTCCCTTCCCCTCAGGTGGAGTAGAACCAGTGAGTTTAGCTCTGGCTGGCGATTTTCTTTATGTAGCTAATAAGAACCGGGACCCACAAGACCCCACAAAAGAGCCCAGCAATTCTCTGCCTAACTACACTGGTTTTCGTGTTCATGATAATGGCAAATTGACCCCAATAAAAAATTCTACGGTTGAGGTTCCCCACAATTCTGCACCAGCTCATGTACTGACATCGCCGAACAATAAGTTCCTGTTTGCTGCGGATGAACTCACTGGCTTACTCTACTCATTCAAGATTCTGCCTCAGGGTCGCTTAAAACAGAATCCTAATTCACCGCAACCAATCCCGGGGGCGGAATTCAAGGGCACCATAAATCCAAGAAGAGTCTTGGGACTCCAAGTTCATCCGCGCTTATCAATCTTGTATGTCGGTTTCTTTACAGTGGGTAAGCTTGGAGTCTATTCATACAACGAAACAACAGGGAAGTTAAAATTCCTGCGCACTGTTCCCAACTCCGGTGAGGCACTTTGCTGGATCTATGTGAATAAAGCAGGAACTCGCCTTTACACGGCTAACGCCATTGACCGTAGCGTTTCTGTGTATGACCTGACAGATGCCACGCAACCTGTAGAAATCCAAAAAGTCACGCTCAAGGGAGATGGTAATTCTTTCCAAATCGCTCTAGACGAATCAACAGAATCGTTCCTGCATGTGGTAACGCAACGCGCTGAGCCTACAGATTTCTTTTTACCATCCCCCCCATTTCAGTCGGAGACACAGAGCAACGGAATACACACCCTCAAGGTGAATCCACAAGATGGTACGCTCACAGAAGTTGACTCGTCTCCCATATATATCCTCCCAGTTGCAGGTAGTCGTCCACAAGGAATTGTTGCTCCGTAAAGAGCTAAGCTCGGGTTGATGACGATCGCATTCATCCAATTTATTGTGTGTACCGAAGTGATTGCATTCGTCGCAATTTCATTGGGAAGCAAATTTTAACGTCTTTTGCTAACAAGTATTGCGAGCGCGGAATTAAAAATTAAAAAAGTCTGAGTTGCAAGCTTTATAGCAATGAGTGAATAGTAGGTTTATTTCTGCGCCCCGTTTACTGGTCGAGGGAGAAACCTGAGCTACGTAACCCTTTGCGATGAAGGAGTTGTGCGCCCATAGCGTCTTCATCGTGAAGTACCCCCTTCGGGTTGCACGTTTTGTGTCGATCAATGCGTGGTCTGCGATCGCTAAAAATCCCTTGTTAGCAGCAGACATTTCAAGATGAACTACTCTCCTTGCTCCCTCTGTAAGATTACCTATCTTTTTTATGTTCTTTCTTGGCGTCCTTGGCTCAAGAACGGTTTTTGATATTGGTATTCGTTTAGGAGCGGTTCGAGAGTAAACGGTCTTATATATTCGCATGAGAAAAGAAATAAGGATTTATTGATGTTTACTAAAAAGTCATCTGTTTTCAGACTTTACCTAATTGGTATAGCGATTGCTAGTTTCACTGTAGCTTTACTCACATTTCATCCTGCTAAAGCACAATATGTGAATGAGGAACACGACTTATCTAGCATTGTTTACACCGAAAGTAATGTCCCAACGGAGAACAGCAATTCCATTCTTGGCTTCTACCGCAATGATGATGGCAAGCTGATACCTTTACCTGATTCACCCTTTCTTACAGGAGGAAAAGGTATCATTGATCCCGCATTTCTTATTGGCTCCACGGATGGAGACAAACAAATTATCACTAATCCCGAGAAAACACGGCTTTTTGCTGTCAACTCGGGTTCAAACTCTATTGCTGTGTTTGATATTTCTCCCAATGGTCACCTATTTCCTGTCAAGGGTTCTCCATTTCCTTCTGGTGGGGTATACCCAATCAGTCTTGGTTTAGTAGATCACTTCTTATACGTAGCTCACAAGAATCTAGATTCTGAAGATTTATCCAAGAACGCAAATGGTTCGTCACCCAAGTACACTTCTTTTCAAGTTACTACCAAAGGTAGACTTAAACCAGTATCTACTTTTGAGGTTCGAGAAGGTTCCGGCTCAGAGGGAATAGTTATTTCCCCAAACAAAAAATTCTTGTTTAGTGCTGAGCAGTATGGTCAAGTACTTCGGGTCTTTCGTCTCCTCAAAAGAGGTGGCTTATCTGAGAGTCCAAACTCACCATTCTTGGGATTTTCAAGTACTACTAACACACAATTTGGACCTGTGGGTCTTGAAGTTCACCCCAAGCTGCCATTATTGTATGTTGGCTATCCTTTAAGCAACAAAGTAGCTGTTTACTCCTATAATCAAGATACCGGAGAGTTAACATTTCTGAAAGTGGTATCCAGTTCAGGTGTGGGTACATGTTGGCTTCAAATAAACAAAGCTGGCTCCCGTCTCTACGCAGCTCAAACCTTCTCCAACAGCGTTTCGGTATATGATCTCGCAGATCCAACTAACCCAGTTGAACTCCAACTTGTAAAACTTAAAGGAAATAGTTTCCCACAAGGCGATTTAACTTCCGTGGGTCCCACCAATATTGCTCTGGATTCTACCGAATCTTTCTTAAATGTAATTAGTCAACGCGTACTACCGAATGCACCAGCCAATGAAGGTAACGGGGTCAATGTCCTAAAGGTAAATTCAGTTGATGGCACTTTATCTGAAGTTCCCTCTTCACCGCTCGTAATTACCCCTGACAGTGGAAGTCGCCCACAGGGGATTGTCGCTTTCTAATGCACCTTCGGCATACCCCCGTGTAAGTAGGTGGGCATGAAAAATTGTCGTTGAGGTAAGGCAGCTATGCTGAGGGCAGCTATGAGTCACGGGAAGAGAGTTTTAACCAAATTTACGTTTCGTTACATACCTTGAAATTATAGTGCTTACCTACTTAGAGAAAAAATAAAGTCTTAGACTAGAGGGCCCAAGGAGAGCGATCACACGCTACCGCAACTAATTAAAGAAATACTGGCTCTTGCGTACTTAACGTGCTAAAATATTAATATATTTTTTAAAAATGCT
>CALMVQ010000308.1 GCA_937873135.1 uncultured Scytonema sp.
TCGACACCAAGTTCCCTGACAGCGACTTCCGTAGCAGCTTCTTTGCGGGAGATTTTTACTCATGAAGATTACCTTGCCGAACCAGTACGACTTCTTTTCTCGCTTTTCAAGACTAACAACCATCAATATCCTTTCTAATATCACCGAGCCTCTGGCTGGAACAATTAGCCTAGTATTCCTGGGTCATCTAAATCAAATCCATTATTTAGCAGGGATCACTCTCTCTACAACCCTGTTTAACTACATGTATTTCATTGTAAACCTTTTACGCATGGGAACCACTGGAGTGACAGCTCAAGCAGTCGGACGGGATGACCGAGAACAAATGCTGTTGGTGGGACTGCGAAATGGTTTAATTGCACTTAGCATAGGTGGACTAATTTTGGTGTTACAGTATCCTTTGCAACAGTTGTGGTTTGGCATACTGAATGCTACTCCTTTAGTTAAGGCGTCAGGTCTTGATTATTTCAACGCCAGAATTTGGGGAGCGCCTGCGGTTGCAGTTAACTTTGTTCTAGTTGGGTGGTTTCTTGGCCGAGAGAAGAGTGGTTATGTGTTGCTGATGACGCTGGTGGCCAACACGGCGAATATTATGTTTGACTACCTGTTTATTATTCACTGGCACTGGGCAAGTACAGGGGCTGGAGTTTCCCAAGCAGTCAGCCAGTATCTCATGTTATTATTGGGCATAATTTTGGTTAGCCGAGACATCAACTGGCAAGAATTACGAAGCGCAGCTGAAAGGCTTTGGGATGCAAGCGCGTTTAAAGAGGCTTTCATCCTTAATGGCAATATCTTCATCAGGTCTTCAGCCAGTATGTTAGTTGCGACCATTTTCACGGTTCTGAGTTCTGCCATGGGGACAACTATTCTGACTAAGAATGCTTTGCTCCTGCAAGTCATAATGCTTTTTCTCTACTTTTTCGATGGTGTAGGATTCGCTACAGAGACTTTTAGCGGAAACTTTAAAGGCAAAAAAGATTCCGAGCGATTATTGCCTATAATCCAAGTTGCCCTGTCGAGCAGTCTATTGCTGGGACTAGCAGGTGGTGGAGCGTGTTTCCTGTTTCCCCAGAGTATTTTTGGACTATTCACCAATCATGAAGAAGTAACTGAGCAGATTCAAATTTATATACCTTGGTTAGTTTCTATATTGGGACTTAATTCAGTTTCTGTGGTATTGGAAGGATACTTTGCTGGTTTAGCTCAAGGGCAGTTCCTGCGTAACTCAGCCTTGTGGGGCTCTTTGTTGGGATTTGCACCCCTAGCTATTGTAGCATGGCATTATCACAGCAACCATATTTTATGGTTAGCGATGACAGTGTTCAGGCTCACAAGAACGATAGTGCTTGTGATTCAGATGCCCGGAACATTTGAGGACAGTCTTGCCGTTGTCACGAGTCAACTGCCCTCTTCACAACGAGAGACAATATAGGCAATTATTAACAGAGAGTTAATTTGATTTTGGATATCAATCTCTATTCGGAAACAATTCGAGGTGAGCTGCTTCCAATAGTCATTATTACCTGTGGCATTGGGGTGGCTGTCAGTTTTTATGCTCTGTTATTTCTATTAGCGTTCTTATTTAAGAGCGGGAGTGAATTTATGACAATTCGGTTCTTATCTCCTGAAGGAAGAAGAATGTATTTGACAGTAACATCATCTTACCAAAATATGTTGCGTTTAACTGCTGTCTTACTCCTGATTGACCTAAGTTTGTTACTAATTCCTAAACCAAGTTGGCTCAACTACCTCGAATTTGTGATAGCGTTGTTAGTTGCGATTACAACTGGTTGGTTAACCTCTCGCTTGTTTGAGAAATTCTACGAAGCTTACTTGCAGGAAACTGTTCTCAGTGGCAAAATCAACGGGGAATTACTAGCGGTAGGTAAAGCTGTCGCTAATGTCGCTATTTTTATCATTATTTTCTTTATTTTTGCTCAAGCTCACTCCGTCAATGTCTTAGGTTTGACAGCCAGTTTGGGACTAAGTGGATTAGCTATTGCCTTCGCCGCGCAACAGACTTTGCAGCAGTTATTGGGAGGAATTATACTCTATATTGACCGACCTTTTGTCATGGATGACTATATCGGTTTACCTGATGGCACATTTGGTAGAGTCGAGTCTATTGGCTTGCGTTCTACTAAAATTCGGAATTCTGGCAAAGGAACTGTAACCATAGTTCCCAATAATTCTCTGACAAACATGAGTATCGAGAACTTCACCGGAGCCAGAAAAGTCGTTTCTCTAGTGTATCTAACTTTCTACCGAGAAGTGCTAGAAGATGAAAGAGCTTTAATTCGTCAAGTCATATTAGAAAGTACCAATGAGATTTTTGGGATTGACTCTCGCAATACAGATGTGACATTTAAAGATCTTATCCGAGAGGGAATAGCCAATATTACTCAGGCTCAAATAAACTTTTTCATTCTCGGTTCTGGTGAAATGTCAATGGAGATGCGCAGTTCTTTACTAGATGTAGCGAAACAAAGCATGTCTCTGCGATTAAAAGAGTATGGTATTCCCTTCGATCTTGAAGAAATGCCAATTAATGTTGATGCACCGATTACTATCTAATTTAACTATTGGGCTGAAATGGAGACTCTACTGAGCATAAAACCTTGGTTTGTGTTGGACGAAGCCACACAAAAGCTTCTGATAGCAATTGGAATCAAACTCACCATTTTCTTATTCTTTGTCTTTCTGGCGTGGATAGTTGGGAAATCTATTCCCCGCTTTCTTTCACTGATTGTCAGGAGATTTACCCCTCGACTTTTTTCTAGGATTTATGAAAACTTAGTCGAGCCGCAGTCAAAAACACTCTCGACTGTAACGACATTAATTCTTGTTTCAGTAGCGCTGAATTTAATTCAAGAATATACAGGATTTTACAAAATTTTTAAATTTTTCTCAGATTTATCAATATCTATCAGTATTGCCATTTTTATTTCCAGTTTATTTAAGAACTTCTTGCGGATATATGGAATTGAATTAATTCGCCAACTGGGTTTTGAAGTTGATGAGTTACTGCTCGTTTTTGAAACCATTGCTAATATCGTCATTGGATTTATTGTGGCGGTAGCATTTGCTCAAAGCCAAAACGTGAACTTGATTGGTTTAATTGCAGGTTTGGGGATTGGAGGCATAGCAGTTGCTTTTGCATCTCAAAAAACTCTGGAACAGATTTTGGGAACTGTTGTCATCTACTTAGATCGCCCTTTTCTTCCTGGAGAATACATTCGCGTTCATTTAAGTTTCCAAGGAGTTTTATTGGCGCGTGTTGAGGCTATTGGTTTGCGCTCAACTAAGCTGCGGACACTTGCTAAAAGTACTCTTATAGTTGTTCCTAACTCAGTGATGGCAGAATCAGATATCGAAAACGTGACGCGAGGGAAGAAAGTTATGGTCTTGCTGTATCTTGATTTTGCTCGGCAATTAGAAAAACCTGAACAAGCATTGCTGGAAAAAGTCATCAAGGAAAGTAGCAGCACATTGTTTGGCATAGATTCAAATAGTACAAAGATTAGTTTATTTCCCTATGAGGATAATCCAAAGGGAGTTCGTGCGAGGGTGAGTTTCTTTATCCTAGGCTCAAATGAAAATTCGCTTGAATTCCGCAAGCGTTTATTAGAGTTAGCAAATGAATCTATAGCGAAAAAGCTTCAGAGTCATGGCATACAATTTACCATGCAAGAGCCAACACTCTATATCGACTCTCCTATACCAATTTAGCTTGACAAAATCCATTTAAACTTTCCGAATCGCATCTCCCGTCAACCGATGCCCGTAGTTTGGTCGCAGCGAAGTAAACAAAGGTTGCTTGATATCAAGTTCAATACGACAAAGCAACCAATCTTGTAATGCCTGACAAGTTTTGGGTTGTAAGTCAACACTTTCCTTTTGAGTTCCCCTCCCCTTTCCCAAGATACTCAAAACCCGTGATTCCAAATCCAAGTCTTCAATATTGCACTGCGAAATTTCTTCTCGTCGCAAGGCATTTGCCCATAGTAATATCCGCTGGGCATAATCGCGCTTACCTTTTAATGTGTTTGTATCCGGCACAGCCAACATTTTTTTGAAAGTATCAGGGGTAATACTTGTCGTATCCCAGTAGGGTTTAACTTTTTCACTTTTGATATCGGCTAAAGTCCAAGTACACTGTCCCACTTCGTAAGCATAGTTCACGAGTGACTTAATTGCTGCAATGGAACGATTTACGCTTGCTTCCTTTAACCCCAAGTCAATTAATTGAGCTTTGTAACGTAATACAAGGGTAGCAGCACTCTTACTCTCCATTTGCAAAAATTGCATCACTAAAGTGGGCGTTAATTGGCGATCGCACACAAGAAGAAAAAATTTCTTCAACTATGACGGCATACTCCCGCCGAGTTCCCTTGCTGCGCTTGCCCACCAACCATTCTTCGCGCAAGATTGCGTTCGCGTAGCGTCTCCGAAGGAGAATCGCCACCAATAGCAAAGGGGTTATCTGGCATTTAACTATCGAAAATGGTGTTTTTCGATAGTTAATTTAGCACATAATGACCCTATATGGGGGTGTTGTGGAGGG
>CALMVQ010000309.1 GCA_937873135.1 uncultured Scytonema sp.
ATTCGCGAGATAGCCTCGCGAATAATGTGTTTTCTCCAAATTGGGATGCTCCCCATTAAAAATTTGTTGTGCTGTCAAGTTTAGTTCTCTTAATGCAGTAGAAATAATGCGCTCTTCCCCCCTAAATTGAGACACTTGATATTCGTCATCAACTAGGTTATATATTGATAAAGTTGGTTGTTTTGGGCTACCTATATATTTAATACCACCCAACCCAAGATAATCTACAATCCAATACTCAAGTATTTTTATTTCTTCATACTCACCCATCTTTTTATAATAGTCATCGCGCCAATTTGTACTAACTACCTCAACTACTAAGGGGATAGAAGAGCCACTCTGAACAGTAGAATATTTCGCCCAAAGTTCTTCTGATTTTAAAGCAGGTTTATTAAGTACTAATACATCTGGAGAGTAAGTAGAATAACTAGTAGCAGATTGCACTAGTGCTGTTTTGGGAATAGAGTAAGGTAATTTTAAGCGTTTGATTTCCGAAGAAATTTCAATATTTAAAAATCCTGTAACATCTTCATACTCTCCTACTGGCTGTGACATCTCAACTATTGCCCCATTATGTAGTTCGTAACGTTTATCTGAATTTTCTGGAATCCATTCCAAAAATTCTTGAACTGTTATTGGTTTGGATAATGCTTGAGTCATATTACCCCTTTGTACATTGTTACTATACCAACCAAACCCATAATTTTTACAATCCTAAAGTATCAAGATAAGTAACACTGCCCGCGAGAGAATTAATTTTTCAACTGATGAATATTCTCCTCCCAATTTTGTCCATTAAAAAGGACTATCTCAAACTGTGCGATCGCGATCAACATTACCACCATCAGTTATTAACTTGCTTTGCTATATCTTTCCTGGGATTGAAACTCCTTGTAAAGAGATCTTTTTAGCAATTTACCCAAAACAGAAATCCCTTGCTCAATATCCTGTGGGGAATTAGCGAAAGTCAATCGCATAGCTGGGTACCCTTGTTTATCTGGGAAAAACCCCGAACCTCCGAAAATTAATATATTGTGCGATAAGGCTTCTTTACTAATTACCTGAATAGGAACATTATCTGGTAATTGCACCCAAAGAAATAACCCTCCTTTGGGAATTGTCCACTTTGCCGATGCCAGAAAATAATGCTCCATAGCTTGCACTGTAAAATTACGGCTTTGGATATTTTCCGATCACAGTTGGTTGAGGTGACGGCGATAATGTCCTGATGCCAGGTACTCACTGACAATTGCTTGAGAAACGGTGGATACATGGACACGCTGACAGTGTACCTCCAATAGTAATACCAATTTTATATGAAGGTGCATAGAACTGTAGAATGGGGTAAGTAAGAGAAAAAATTAAACCGTGCTTGGTAAGCAAGCACCTATGGGGAAATCGTAGAGTGGCTAAAGCAAGAATTTAATTTAGAAATCAAATATCAGACGGTATATCGTGTGGTACGCTATCAACTCGCCCGCGAAACTCAAAATACCGCGACCTGTAAGCAAACATCAGAAAGTGATTTACTGTTTTGTTTGTTACTAAACGTCCAGAGACGAACTCTGGTTGGCTTTCTTCAGTACTGCCCTACAGACTAGCTTATGAAAGTTCAATCCCTACAGCTAAGATATTTTAAGAAATTCCGCTCTTCAGATTTATTTGATTTCACAGACCCAGAAACTGGGTTAGCACGGGATATTATTGTTCTCATCGGAATGAACGGTGCTGGAAAAACAAGTCTTTTGCAAGCGATCGCTGCAACTCTCGGCACAGCAACCGGACGATTAAAAGAACCCTCCGATTTGGAATGGGCAGGATTTAACTATGAATTACTTGGTAATAACTGGGGGGCATTTGAGCCTGAGGTGACTGTAAAGGTGCAGTTCTCATCTGGTGAACTCCAAGCTGTGCGAGATTTTCAACAGAAATTACGAGAGAGGGGTCGTGATTTGCAGCCTCCTGCTGAAAAACATATTGTTACCCTTAAGTGGCGAAATAAACGTGTTCAAGCAGATAGTGCTGCTGAATTATTTCAATTTAAAGGGCGAGAATATGCTAAACAATTACTCAGTGCTGAAAAATTTCAAGTATTTGAACGAGTAGGTACAGTCCTTTGGTATACAGAACAGAGAACCTCAACTAGCTTAACTACTGAAGACCCAGATCGCAAACTAGAAATCACAGAAGACCTTTTGCGCGATCGCCTTTCTAAATGGCGACAATTCCATCAAGATGTAGAAATGGGTAAAATTCAGCATCTACGCCCAGGACAAAAGGACTTATACGCCGAAATTGAACGCGCTTACAAAGCAGTCTTTCCAGAACGCAGTTTTGAAGGCCCAGTTCTGCGAGAGAATGTGGACGATATCTTGAGTGAACCCTGGTTTTATTTATACGATGGGAAAAACCAGTATGAAATTTCTGAGATGTCAGGCGGTGAACGTGCTATTTTCCCAATGCTAATGGACTTTGCTAGTTGGAATATTCACAACTCTGTCATTCTTATTGATGAAATTGAATTGCACCTACATCCACCAATGCAACAGGCATTGCTTAGAGCTTTGCCCAAGTTAGGCACAAATAATCAGTTTATCATTACAACCCACTCTGATTATGTAGAACAGCTAGTGCCGGAAGCATATATTAAGCGGCTAGAGGTGTGATTGTGAGTGTCGTTAGAGGCAAAGTTATTTTCTGTGAGGGCAAACAAACAAGTTTAGATTTTAGACTACTTAACAGAATTGTCGAGAACCTTTTAACAAATAAGCCTACCATTGTTCCCGCTGGTGGTAAATTTACATTTTCGATTTTTGTTCAGGGTTATTTTTCTAAATACGGAGCGACAAATCAGGAATCCATAATTTTTCGTGATCGCGATTTTGATGCTAAACCGACTAACGTCATCAGCTTGCTTCAACTCAACTCTATGTTACTCACCCATCGTGCTTGTGTCGAAAATTATTTATTGAATGCCGATTTAATTCATAATTATTGGATCACAAAATATACAGAGAAACTAGACAATCCTAATTCTAAATGGGGACATAAAGGTTCACCAGGGATTGAAGTAATTTCAGCATGGATTGAAGAAGCGGCAAGAAGCATACAAGCTTACCAATCAATAAGATGGGCTTTGGCTGATTTGTTGCAATCAAGTACAACTCGACACCAACTCAAAACAACATGGACAGGTGGTAGTGGTAAGCTCCCAACTTCACTAACTCTACAAGACTGTCAGACTGAAGCTGTGGCACTAATTAACCAGTTTCAACAAGCTGTGGAAACAGTCACGCAAGATAGATTTGAGCAAAGTCTTGCTGTATATCAACAACAGTTTGCACAAGAAGGCTTTTGGACACAGAAGCAGTATTTAATCTGGTTTCATGGTAAAGACATTCAAAAAGCCATGCAGCGACAAAAATCTCAATATATTGCTCTGGATGCTTTTTTTGATTGGGCGCTGATGAATATTGATATCAACCAATATCGCGATTTAGTTGAGTTACAAAATGTAATTAGGGAAATTTAGTATTTAAATTAATTGTCAGTTTACTTAGATCTTGCACCTGGAAATTTGAATGTCAAATCCATGACTAAATACCAGAGGACGCATTCGTTCAAGAGCAAGTAAAAAACAACACAGAAGTAATTGTGGCGATCAGGTGTGGATGTCCTTGTGCCTCCAAAAATAACCCCAGTATCGCTTCTAGAGCGCCGGTCAAGAAATAATGGTTGACAATATGGACATAATCTGAATTCTAGGCGATCGCGGTTTTATTCACCTATTTTACTTGCTTATAGTCCGTCCGATTCTCTAAAAAAGTGGATACCCATAAATGCTAGATTCCGTCAAGTACGAATACTTGACCGGCGCTCTAGGTTTCGATGACTGCTGATCAAAGAATTAACTTCTCAACTGATGAATATTCTCCTCCCAATTTTGTCCATCAAAAGGGACTATCTCAAACTGTGGCAGGGCATCACCATCAAGACAGCGCACATTCACATCTATACAATCGGGATGACTGCGTGGAATATAAAAGGAGTTAATTCCACAAATACTGCAAAATTTATGCTGGGCAACTCCTGTATTAAATTTGTATGTTGTCAGCACATCTTCGCCTTGCAACAGAGTAAATTTATTTTGGGCAACTATTAAATGTAAAAAGCCCTTCTTTCTACAAATAGAACAGTTACAATCATCAGCTTTGTGCTTATCAACTTCCACCCGAAATCTTACAGCACCACAATGACATCCACCTTCATAAGTAACCGATTTATTAGTATTTGTCGTCATTTTCCGCGTTGAGCCCACATTCTGTACCCTTAAATGTCACAATCGGTAATTACTAAAAGAAAAGTGTAAATAATGATTGTGCTGCTTTTCTATTTAAAGGTATTGGGTATAACCAGCACAAATCTGAGATCAATTTAATATTTGATTCTGTAAATATATCGTAATCTGCAACTATTAAACTATCAACCTCTATCTGTTTCTGATAATCAACTGTTATTTGAGCAAAGCATGATAAGTCGGCTTGATTTCCCGATGCTAATTTCAAAAATATTGGTATATCTCCCTTCTGGTGCATCCGCGTAGCGTCTCCCAATGTGAGAAGATGACCGTCGCCGTGAGAGCGGGCGTGAGCCCCCTGTAGCGCTGTCTGACCATCTCCTGAAAATATTATAGCGGTTCTCAATTATATCTCCGTGCCCTCTCCAGGTGCCCTTCTCCCAGTCGTTGAGGTAAGGCAGCTATGCTGAGGGCAGCTATGAGTCACGGGAAGAGAGTTTTAACCAAGTTTACGTTTCGTTACATACCTTGTAATTATAATGCCTACCTACTTAATGTGGGTTTTATAGGTTGTTGATAGTAGTACGTTAAACTTCCGATAAAAACTTTCAAAATCATTAAAAATTTAGAACCACACAAATAAATTCAGTGGCTCATAAGAACCGATGCGAGGTTTTTTTATTTTCTATGCTTAAAAATAGGGATTAGTATCCTTAATTGAATGATTATAAATTATTAATAAGTTTTTAATTTTTAAGGCAAAAAATGACCATAGTTATTTATCGCCCAGTCATTTGAAAGATTGCTTTTATAGCTGCTGTGACTATTTGCGTAAAATTGAGGACAAAGAAGTTTGTTTGCGAATATCTAATGAATTCGCTAGAGAATCTTGAGCTTTATTTACGTTCGGGCTTTTTTCTGGTGGCAGAACTGTCACAGTAGACTTAACTTTTACGGGAATTTTTGCAGAAGGCTTTTGAGGTTTTAGTTTCGCCAAAACTGGTACATTCTTCGCAGATGGTGGTTCTACTTTTTTGACGCGGCGTTTTTTCAAGCGTTCTTGATAGCGGTTGAGATGTTGCTGGACTTTTTGACGCTGTTGGGGACGGTTAAGCAATCGGAAAATTATGAAGCATCCGCTTGCACAGCTTAGTGCGATCGCTGCCACCATCCATAAGGGCATGGTATTGCTTGTTGCGGGAGGCGTATTCGTTATTGGTACAACTTCAGCTTGTACTGTTGGTTCTTCTTCTTCTGTCTTTTCAACATGCCCTACATAACCAAGACTGTACAGGGCAACACCTGCACTACCCAGAAAAATCGCTAACAACCCTGCTATCAACAGCCAAGGTTGTTGTCCGAACAGATGTATCAGAGAATTCCCGCCAGATTTTTGTTTCGATTGACTGTTTTCTGGCTCTGATTCAGGAGTTTTTGCGGGATTTGACTGGTCCTGTACACTCTGACTATTTTCCATGACAACTTTCAGATTTGTACCTCTTTTGTCATCGATTGTACTCGAGTCGGTACCATGTCGTATCCGTAATATTGTCTCTATTTTTAGTACTTATTTTACATTTCATCACTTTTATCACCAATTTCTCTTCCTAAAAATTGGTGTTCTTTGCTACTTTATAGCTTAATTGCCCATCATCAAGATGTCCTTGTCTTATACATTCCCGCCAACTTTCATACAGTTCGGTTGGACAATGTTCAGTTATTAGTCAGGCAAGGGAAGAAAGAACTTGATTTTTCTTCCCCTACTTTTTTTATTCTCCACTCCCCGCATTTCTTGAGAGTGCTAATTGAATCAAGCGATCAACTAATTCTGGAAAAGGAACACCGCTATGTGCCCAAAGTAGAGGATACATACTACTTGTAGCCGTAAACCCCGGCATGGTGTTAATTTCATTAATAAACACTTCCCCTGTTGCTTCCACGTAGAAAAAGTCTACCCTTGCCAAGCCAGCAGCATCGACGGCGGCAAAAGCTTGTAAAGCCATTTCTTGAATTTGATGAGTGACAGTATCTGGCACTTTTGCCGGAATCAATAAATCTGCCTTACCGTCTGTATATTTTGTTTCATAATCATAAAAGTCACTTTTGTAAGTAATTTCACCGAGAACAGAAGCTTTAGGTTGGTCATTTCCTAAAACAGCACACTCTAATTCTCGTGCGACGACTCCAGTTTCAACAACGATCCTGCGGTCATAACTCGCAGCATTATCTAAAGCCGACTCTAATTCAGAGCGCGATCGCACTTTAGCAATACCCACCGATGAACCTAAATTAGCAGGCTTGACAAAACAGGGATAACCCAAGCTTGCCTCAATTTCATCACAAAGTTTCGGAAAAATACAAGGATTGGACCAAATTTGAGAGCGATTCACCGCCATGTATTTTACTTGCGGCAGTCCTGCTTGAGCAAACGCCATTTTCATGGCAATCTTATCCATACCCATAGCCGAACCTAAAACGCCAGAACCCACAAAGGGAACTTGCATTAAGGTGAGTAAGCCCTGAATTGTACCATCTTCACCATTTGGTCCGTGAAGTATTGGGAACCAAACATCCACCTCAGCAACTGGAGAGGGAGATTGCAAAAGGCTGATTTGATGTTGGGCGTTAAGTGTTGAAGCTTGAGATTCCAATTCACTCGGAATACCCGAGCCTAAAACCTTTTGAGGTTCTTCTCCCGCTATCCAACGTCCATCTTTTTGGATGTAGAAAGGCAGTACTTCGTATTTACTGGCATTTTGCTCTGCACTCAAAGCGAGCGCGATCGCTTGTGCCGAACGTATTGAAACTTCATGTTCTCCTGAACGACCACCGAACATCAACCCCACCCGTAGTTTCGTCATTTTCAACACCTCTATCACCACTCACTGTTCAATCCCCCAGATTTCTTTGTGGGGTTGTACTCAGGACTACTGAATACTTCATCTAAAAAAGTTCGATTCGTTAAAAACCGTGTGACTTTAGTCCACAGAGGAAAACGAACGACTATTTTAATAGCCTGTCATTGTAGACGGTGTTTGACCACCGTAGGTAGAATTAGACTTTAGAAAACAAAGTTTAATTTTATTTCAAAAGAATCCTCGCTTTGGAGCACTTCGGGAGAATCAAGGGCAATAGATTATCACAGTTGAGTTGTTAGATGTTGGTCGTTCAAAAGTACCACTAACGGCTCCACTGCTTCACCTGTTAAGCTGAAGGCACGAAAGTCGGTAATTTTCACTTTGACCAACTTGCCTTTTAGTTCGTTGATGTCGCCTGCAAAGAAAGTGAGGCGATTACCGCGTGTCCGTCCCATAACCTGGGTTTTGTCTTTAGAGTTTTGCACTTCCACCAGCACTTCTTCAATGCGTCCCATGTAACGCTGCGATCGCTCGGCTGCTTTAATCGAGACTAAGTGATTTAATCTTTGCAGGCGATCGCTTTTGATTTCCTCACTTAGTTGTTCTTCCCATACTGCGGCTGGGGTTCCCGGACGTGGAGAATAAGCAGCTGTGTTCACAAGATCAAAGCCAATATCCGTAACTAATTGAAGTGTATTTTCAAATTGTTCTTCTGTTTCTCCTGGAAAACCCACGATTGCGTCAGCACTAATCGACGCATCTGGCATGTACTCCCGAATTGTGTTGATAATCCGGCGATATTTCTCTTTTGTGTAACCCCGCGCCATGCGTTTTAACACTTCGTTATCTCCAGATTGGAAGGGAATGTGGAAATGCTCACATACCTTGGGTAACTCAGCACAAGCTTTAATGAGGCGTTCTGTAAAATAACGTGGATGACTAGTTGCAAACCGTATCCGTTCAATTCCGGGTACATCGTGAATGTAATAAAGCAAATCTGTCAGAGTGTGCTGATGACGACCTTCAGGTGTGACTCCTGGCAAATCTCTTCCGTACGCATCAATATTTTGACCGAGTAGAGTGATTTCTTTATAACCCTGACGCCCGAGTTCTTCTATTTCCGTGCGAATGACGAACGGGGTGCGGGATTGTTCAACACCTCGCACATTAGGAACTACGCAGTATGTACAACGTTCGTTACAGCCGTAGATCACATTCACCCAAGCAGTCACAGTGCTATCCCGTTGCGGCTTGGTGATATCTTCCATAATATGAACTTGCTCGGTTGCCACAACTTGGTTACCGTCAAAGACTTGTTGTAGTAAATCTTTCAGACGGTTTGCATGTTGCGGTCCCATGACCAAATCCAATTCAGGTACGCGTCGTAACAGTGCTTCTCCTTCCTGTTGAGCAACGCAACCTGCAACAATTAAAGTTAAATCAAGCTGTTCGTGCTTACGCTTTGCTTGTCTACCTAAATACGAATATACCTTCTGTTCAGCATTGTCTCTGATACTACAAGTATTATATAGTATGACTCCTGCTTGATTCGGATCTTCCGACCACTCAAATCCCATGTCCTCTAATATACCAGCCATGCGTTCTGAGTCGGCTTTATTCATCTGGCAACCGAAGGTGATTATGTGGTAGCGACGAGGTAACGTGGTCATGGGCGTGATAAATTTGTCTGGAGTCTAATTAATGATACCAATTTTCATCTCACACCTCCTTTGAGACTGGCACTGTACCCCGCGTCTCCCAAGAGGACACGCCAAGCGCGAACGAGGTTAGTGTCCGGAGGAATGGTTGGTTGTTGACTGTATCGCTTGTGCCCTTGGGTAAGTTATTCAAGCGGACGAAAATCAACTTTATCGTAAATATCTAATAGAGAAATTTGAAATTGAACAGAGGCTAGCGATAAGAGGCTATTCTCATCTTCATATTCACAGAATATCCATTTTTTATCCTCAGTTTTGAAATATTGTTCGACATGAATTTTGTATTGATCGATGAGAACATATTCCTGAAAGCTGGATATACTTCGATAAGCTGCAAATTTTTCATCCAAGTCATAGCTTCTTGTTGATTTTGATAACACTTCAGCAATCATCAAGGGATTAGTAATCGTATCTTGACGACCTGTAGCAAATTCTAAGGCCCCTACAGTAACCATAACATCCGGATAGGTATGAACTTGCTTCTGTGGAATCCACAAGCGCTGATCTGTGACGAATACTCTATAGGGTTTACGCCTTAAAGCAAAATTAAGGCTACCACTGAGATTGAGAGCAATTTGATTGTGATTCGGTGTTCCACCTGCCATTTGTCTAATTTTACCGTCGATATATTCATGACGATCCTTTGAAGCAACTTCTAAAGACAGGTATTCTTCAGGTGAATAGTAACGTTGTTCTTGGGCTTGCATATAACATATTTAGTAATATTAACAGCGCGGAGTGAGGAATTAAGACAATACGGTTTGGATAAATCGTTTTTGCTTTTTTTTAAAAGAATTAACTTTTGTACAAATCCACCTACGGATGTAAGTGGATGTCTTAATTAGCTATACACATTGGAATCGCAGAACGGATACTCTATGAAGAATGATCGTTCGTGTTCCAAAACAGGTATTGAACTCTCGTTCACAGACTAGAATCAAACGGTGGTCGGTAATTATAACTTGGATGAGTTTCTTTTTGGATATGTTGTTTGATACTGTCGAGGTCAATAAAGCAGTCAGTAACATCAATTAAGCTATCGCTAGTCATGGAACGCACGCTGACAACCTCAACCCGAACTCCTTTGTAACTGACAGCATTCACAGCGTAGGCTAAATCTCCATCCCCACTGACTAAAACTGCAGTATCGTAGTAGGGAGCTAAATTCATGATATCTACAGCGATTTCTATATCCAAGTTTGCTTTTTTAGAACCATCTGGAAGCTGAATTAAATCTTTAGTGACAACGCGATATCCATTTCGACGCATCCAGAGCAAAAAACCCTGCTGTTTCTCATTGGTACGATCAACACCCGTGTAAAAGAAACTACGCAACAGTCTTCCACCTTGACTTAAATAGCAAAGTAGTTTGGCGTAATCAATTTCAATACCAAGTTGCAAAGCTGCATGAAATAGGTTTGCACCATCAATAAATATAGCAATTCGACCGCGATTGGTGTCGCTGATGGGGAGTGTTGAAACCAAAGTATCTGACATCTTAGTGTCTTCACCTTCAACATTAGAGTCCACAATACGTTCTCCTTGCCAATGCGGTCGCTCCTTGAGTAACTTATAATTATTTTTTTCGTTCGTAAAAATATTCATTGATACCTCTGTTTCTCAAATTGGGAAAATTTTTATGGAAAATGGGCAATAGATAATGTAATTTGGTAAGGATTTAGCAATCAGTTGTGAACAGACAACTTATGCAGGACATGATAAATTCAAAATCAGGACTGAACGCTTGCTTATGCAATTTGTAACAGATTTCCAGCATTATATCTTTAAATATCATCAAGACCTTTAAAATTAACTTTTTCAAAGATGAAAAAAGTTACATAGCTCTCTCTAGAAGACGAGACTGCTGCCGGATTTTATTAAAGAAGAGATCGCCGTGACTAATTCAGTTGGCTGAACTGGTTTAGACATATGTCTCTGGAAGCCTGCGGCTAGTGTCTGTTTGATATCTTCATCTCTAGCATATGCTGTTAAAGCGATCGCCAGAATGCCACCTCCCTGTTCTCGAGATCGCGCTCTGATTTCGCGGATCAAAGCGTAACCATTTTTAGAAGGCATCCCAATGTCACTGATCAGCAAAGAAGGCCCACATCTTTCTAGTTTCTCCAATGCTTCAGTGGCGGTTGCTGCTGAGAATACTACTGCGCCATACTGCTCTAGCATAAAGGTCAGAAATTCGCGGCTATCAGACTCATCATCAACAATCAGTATTCTGACACCAAGAAGAGGTTGACTATGCAATGTGGTTTCGCGATATGAGCTCAACCCATTCTCTCCGTCGCTTTTTTCCACTAGAGGTAACATCACAGTGAAGGTTGCCCCCTGTTCCTCTCCCAAACTGGCAGCATGTATAGTTCCGCCGTGCAATTCCACAAGATGTCGCACAATTGCTAAACCTAGCCCGAGTCCCGATTGGTTTCTCGTCATTGAGCCATCTGCCTGACGAAAGCTTTCAAAGACGTAAGGAAGAAAGTCCGCACTGATTCCCCTACCGGTATCGCTAACCGTGATTTTAGCAAAGTGATGTACTGTAGGGGTGTGTGAGAAGTTGTGATCCTGACTCTGTTGTATGTGTTCCAATTGGATTTCCACTCGTCCTCCAGTTGGTGTGAATTTGATGGAGTTGGAAAGCAGATTCCAGAGAATTTGTTGTATGCGGTTTGAGTCTCCCGCTACCAATAATTTTTGCTTCGCGATCTCGAATATTACACCTTCGCGCTGCAAGTTAGATGTGCCTGTATCCGCTCCCAATCTAAAATCTTCATCCCCTAGCTCTGGCCAAGGAATAATAGAGAATCTCAAATCAATAGACTTGACTTGAGCAGCTAGATATACCGTATCAATTGCTGCCTCAATTGATGTTGCAAGATCGACTGTAGAAACATTCATGTGAATCTTGCCACGAAGAATGCGGGAAATGTCTAGTAAATCTTCTATAAGTTGAGTCTGCAATTTAGCGTTCCGCTCAATTGTTTCTAACGCACGAGCTACCGTTGCCGGATCGAGATTGCGAGAGCGGAGCATTTTTGACCAACCCAAGATCGAATTTAGGGGAGTCCGCAACTCATGGGATAGCGTGGCTAAAAACTCATCTTTAATGCGATTGCTCGACTCGGCTGCATTTCGGGCTTTTTGTTCCAGTTCAAACAAGTGATCGCGTTCGGCTTCTGCTAACTTGCGATCGCTAATGTCTTCTGCAATCCCAGCCACCCGATGAATCTCATTGAACTCATCTTCGATAGGAAAGCCGCGCTCTCGAATCCAACACACTGAGCCATCTGGTCGAATAATGCGATACTCTTCATCATATTCTCCTTGCAGCGCTTTCTCAAAGAAAGCCGTTTCCACCCGTTGGCGATCTTCTGGATGAATAGCATTGAGCCAGCCCATAAAATCCATATGTAAGCTCTCACAAGAGTGTCCCCAAAGCTGTTCGTAGGCTGGACTGACGTAAATAAACTGTCGCTTCTGCGGCTCGGACATCCAGAAAACATCGTGAATGTTCTCAGCCAACTGACGAAATCGCTTTTCACTCTCCTGCAACGCTTTCTGTGCCTGTTTGCGAGCACTGATATCACGACCTTCGGGAAGCAGCTGCAAAACTTTTCCCATGTCGTCTTTAATTGGTTTAATCGAGAAGTCAATCGTCGTGACTTGTTCTCCTGCACCTCGGATATCGACTTCGTAACGGACAAACTCACCTGCTGCTGCACAGGCAACAGCCGCTTGTAACTGCTCTTGAGTCTTAGTTGATAGTGTCCACCAAGGTGTCTCCCAAAATGGAAGTCCCACCACATCTGTTAATTCCAAGTCGGCAAAATCTAAGGCTGACTGATTTACCTCGATCACTGTGCCATCCACTTCTAGCAGTCCAACGTATTGAAACGTCTGATTAAATATGGCACGGAATTTTTGCTCGCTTTGCCGTAATTTCTCCTCAGCTTCTTTTACGCGCAGCAATGCTTTTATTGTAGCAATTAACTCTAGTGTATTTACTGGCAAAATCAAGTATCCATCAGCACCACCATTGAGTCCTTGAACTTTGTCCTCAGAGGTAATGCGGTGGGCAGAAAGATGTAAAACGGGGATCGCGGCAGTCGTTGGGTTTGCTTTTAATTGTCGGCATACTTCAAACCCATTGATATCTGGTAGCTTGATATCAAGGATAATCAAGTCTGGTTGTTGCGCTGCCAATTTCATAGCTTCTGTGCCAGAGCTTGCTTCTTGGACCTCAAAATTATAGGAGTGCAATATACGTGAAACTACGTAACGGCTGGCATCATTGTCGTCCACTAAGAGGATGATTTGCGACTGTGTGTCCATACTGCTACGTCTGCTCCATACTTACTAGATATCATAGGACATCAAGAAACATTTCCTGCTTCAACCAAGACAGTCGGCTGCTAGCAGTCCAGCTTTTGTCAGTGCTGCTTGAATTTGTGCGATCGTCTGCTGACGTGACCCATTTTCTTTAGAAATAACGGCAACAGCTTTTGCCACCAGACGATCATACTCCGACGCTGCCAAATGCTTTGAGGTAAAGATAATCGTTGGCACACAGCAAGTCTCTGGATTTGATTTTAACTGTTCCAAGACTTCAAATCCTCTCATATCTGGCATCACAAGATCCAGAAAAACAACTTGCGGTTGTTCCTCAAGTACTTGGCGCAGACCCTCAGCACCACTTGCCGCTTCCACAATTACAGCACAGGTAATTTCTGCTAGCAGATCCTTAAGTAAATATCGAAAAGCTTCTTCATCATCAATAATTAAAATTTTTGTAGGTGTCTTTGGTGCGATGAAGTCAGTTGTCATCTCCAACTTGACCCCTTCGGGGTGACGCTCGTTCCTCGCTAACGCCAGTCGCTCATGGGGAGGCACTCCGTTGCGGGGAGGCACTCCGTTGAAGGAAGTGGCGTGGAAACCCCCAAGACGAGCCACTGCTTCAGGAGGGTCTCCCTCCGTAGGCATGTGGCGTCCGCGCTGGCTCACTTGCGGCAATTCAAAATCCCTCAACGTGGTTCCTGAATAAACAGTAGGAAGGGTGACGAAAAATGTTGAGCCAACGCCCAAGTTACTTTGCACTTCAATTTTTCCACCCAGCAACTCTGCCAATTTTTTACAAAGAGAAAGCCCTAAACCCGTTCCTTTAAATTGTTTCTGAAGGGGATTCTCAATCTGCACAAATTCTTCAAAAATAAGTGTTTGGTTAGCTTTGGCGATGCCAATTCCTGTATCTGTTACAGAAAAGATGACAGTTTGATCATCTCCCATTCTCGCACTAACTCGGATTTCACCGGGTTCTGTAAACTTGAGTGCGTTGGAAATCAAATTCCGCAAAATCTGAGAAACCTTTGCTTCATCCGTGTGTAGCGTGGGAATAGCGATTGGTTCTTCAAAAATTAAACTAACAGCATCACGATGATGTACAAGCGGGCGCAGCAAGCCTCGTAACGCACCAAAAAAGTCCTCTACCTCAAAGGGAGTCACTTGGACAGATACTTTCCCGGCTTCGACTTTTGCTGTATCCAGTAAGTCATTTACCAATTCCGAAAGCGACTGAGCCGATCTGCGAATGAACTCCACCTGCTTCTCTTGCTCTGGCGATAAGTCACCATCCAAATGATTAAGTAACATTTCAGAAAGACTGAGAATGGCGTTGAGTGGTGTACGGAACTCATGACTCATGTTGGAAAGGAAGCGTGTCTTTAGTTCACTGCCTCGCTGGAGGGACTCTGCTTTATCGTTCAACTCAGCGTACAGCGCCATCACTCCCCGGTTAGTATCCTGTAACTCTTGGTTGAGTTGAGCGAGTTCTTCCCGGCTTTGGCGAAGTGCGCCTAAAGTCTGGAGCAATTCTTGATTTTGCTGCTGAATTTCGCTATAAGGGTCTTCCGGAGCTTGACGCACCAGATTCTCCACTAGCCCAGTTAATTGAGTGTTGGTCAGCTGTGGAACGTGTTTGGGAAAATGCTTCACAAGTTGCACCGTTGTTCCTCGACCGGGGTAAGACTCGATCTGCACCTCATCCATCAACTTTTTTGCTCCCACAAGTCCCAATCCCATTCCAGTTTGTGAGTGGTAGTGCCCGTCGAGAACTGCTTGCAAATCAGCGATCCCCGGTCCAGTATCAGAAATACGAGTCAGGAATACTTGGGGAAACTGCCCTTCTACAAGAAATTCTACTTTTCCCCCACCTGCATACTTAAAGGCATTGCGGGCAATTTCTGAAACCGCTGTGGCAATACGCGTTTGCTTTTGGGTATCAAATCCTAAAAAGCTGGCAATCTGACGCGCCCGGTAACGTACTAAGACTATATCCTGCTCAAAACGCATTTCTACTGTCAAGATTGGGTAACTCATAAGATTTGTTAATTGTTAATAGGATCAGCACTCACCAATTCCCTCATCTTTGCTACCAGCACTGTGACATCATCGTGCGATCGCTTAAAATCCCGATACAGTACACCAGCAATTAAAGCAGGATGGCGGGTGAGTAAACCGGGGTAGCGATCTAAAGACCACTGTGTGCCCAAACCATCTGAATACATAATTAGTTGCGATCTCGCCGACCAAGGGTAGACAAATTCTTCTATTTTGCGAAATTGATGACCGATGATACCGTTATGGGACACCAAGCTGCGGTTTCCAGTGTCCGCGATCGCCACACCCGTAATATTACCAATTCCGGCGAAGCGAATAGTTTGTTGGGTGGGATTAATTTCTGCGATCGCAACTGCTGCTCCTCGCGTACCTCTTAAAGCTAAATGAGCTATTTCCAAAATTGCTTTTGGACTTTGAAGAGCGTTTGTTTGCAAGATTCGTACTGCTTCAGTAGATGCAACTGCTGCTGCCGATCCAGATCCCAATCCATCTGCTACTAGAATCAAGCTCCGCTCAAACTGTGTTTCCACTGCCCAAGCATCACCACAAACCTCTTGTCCTGGTTTCGCCAACTGCACGACACCAAGTTCTAAGAAATCAGAGCGTTCTCTGGTTTTCACCAAAGACGGATGTTGAGAATTCAAAAGTCTCCTATCCCCACTCTCTTTGCCACCCCAAAGTTGCGCTACCAATGCCGTCCCTAATCCAACGACAGAATGAATGTCAAAAACATCACATAGGCGCTGAATTGCTCCTAAACCGATTCCAGAAGTTCCTTTCGTCGAGAACCCATCCCGTAAGCACTCTTGCACATTCGCCATGCCAGTTCCGGAGTCTAAAGCTAAAATCTCGAGCCCATTTTGCCGATCACTTCTTACGGAGCGCAGGCTCAGTTCTCCGTTTTTAGCGTGCTTAATTAAGTTATTAGCCACTTCCGTGACTACAATAGCTACTTTTCCTTGCTCCGTATGACTAAATCCCGAAGCCGCCGCCATTAATATTGCCTGCCTCCTTGCGTCTCCCACTTGGCTCGTTTCTGTAACCGGAAGGACAATGCAATCTTTCATAGCGGCATCACTTTTTTATTTTATGGCTCTTGGCTTCTAAGCTGTATCTGTGTGGGCAAAAAGAGATTAGGGATAATTTTTGTAGCCTAGAGCATAAGTATACAACTTTATCATCATTTAATACCTTTAGACAGATGTATAAAACCTTGCAGGATATATAAAAAAGAAAATAGTTATTAATCCCTACCGACGATTGAAATAACGCCAGCGTGTAATTGTGACGCGAGTTCCTTGATTAACTTCAGAGGTAATTTCAAACTCGTCCATCAGCCGTTTTGCACCACTTAAACCTAAACCTAAACCACCCCCGGTAGTATAACCGTCATTCATTGCCAGAGCAATGTTTGGAATCCCCGGACCCTCGTCTTCAAATGTTAAGCGCAACCCGTGACGGTTCCCATCATTCAGTTCTTCCAATTGAACAGTTCCGCCTTTGCCATACTCCATTGTGTTGCGTGCCAATTCGCTGGCTGCTGTGACAATTTTAGTCTGATCCACTAGACTAAATCCTAACTGTTGTGTCCACATCCGTACCTTCTGACGAACTTGGACAATGTCTGATGATGAGCGAATGTCTAGTGTCTCACTTCTTTGCACGGTTAACGCTCTCCCCAGGCGGGAACTCCAACGATGCGCGCAGGAGATCCATCCCCTTTTCAATATTCAACGCTGTGCGGATGCCAGCAAGGGAAAGCCCTAACTCCACTAATGTAATGGCAACTGCTGGCTGCATACCGACTATGACAGTTTCAGCGTCTAGAATGCGAGACATCGAGGCAATGTTGCTGAGGATCAGCCCAATGAATGAATCCACAATCTCTAAAGACGAGATATCAATTAGAACACCCTTTGCCCCAGTTTTCACAATGCGGTTGGTCAAGTCTTCTTGTAATGTTAGCGCTAGGCGATCGTGCATATCTACCTGGATGCTTACCAGAAGATACTCACCCATCTTTAGTATGGGAATGCTGTCCACAAAAGTACCTCTTTTAAATCTTAGTAGGAAATCAGCTACTCCCTATTCCTCTCTGGCTTATGAGGCGTCACAAAACCTTGGCGTTTCAAGGCTAAGGCAAAAGCATCTGCTAGGCTAGCTTTTGTCACTACATCTGTTAAATCTACACCTAAGTGAACAATTGTTTGGGCAATTTGGGGACGGATACCGCTGATAATACAATCAGATCCCATTAAACGGGCAGCAGCTACGGTTTTTAACAAGTGCTGGGCAACAAGCGTATCTACAGTTGGTACACCTGTAATATCAATGATGACGACTGGGGAGTTAGTCTCCACAATTTGCTGTAAGAGAGTCTCCATGACGATTTGAGTGCGGGCACTGTCGAGTGTCCCAATCATGGGCAAAGCTAAAATACCATCCCATAGTTTTATAACAGGGGTCGAAAGTTCGAGTAATTCCTCGTGTTGCCGCCCGATGACTTCCTCACGAGTTTTTTGAAAGACTTCTGTCGTCCAAAGTCCGAGTTGATCTAATAAGTGAGTAGATAACCAAATGTTTTCGGCAAACGCTTCGTCATCCTTCAATTCTTGACGTAACCGTTCAAAGAAAGGCTTCTTAAACGAAAAAACAAAAATCGCTATTTCCGATGGGGTAAAGCCTTGTTGAACGCGAGAACGGGAAACACCTGCTAGCATCTGTCGTAAATTTCCCCATTCAGGGGCCTCAATGTCACTCAAGTTGCCATGCTGTACTGCATTACGCAACAGGCTGAGGAACTCCTCGCACTGTTGGCGCATCTCGTTTGCCCTCATCAAGTCATCTCGGCGAATGCCAGAGCTTTCCAATTCTTTCAGCCAGTCCACTAACAAATCTGCTTCACATTTTTCTAAAATTTCTGCTATTGTGTTCCTACTTTTTAAAGGCATTTGACTCGTCCCCTTTGACAAGCTGAAATTACTGCTAAATGTAAAATATCCCACATAACAGGAGATAGGAGACAGGAGTTAAGAGTTATTATTTCTCCCACATCATCCACAGCGAAGTCTCTCACCATCTCCACGATTGGTGAGAGTGAACTATCTACAGTGATGCAACGCATACACAGTAGGCTTCTGACACTCGTTTAAGAACTATCAGAACTTACGAGTGCGAGGTATATTATGATCGCATTGCTTCTCGACCTAAGATGAACATCCCCGCTACACCCAAACTGACAAACCAAACATATTGATGCCAATATTTTCTCCAAAGCTCAACTGTACTCAGTTCCGGATGTAGTGTGTTGAGGTAAAGCAGTAGTACAACTATCATCAGCGCCCCAAATCCCACGAAGCTCAAACCAATCTGAATCCTTGGCGATCGCATCTCCAAGTCGCCGATCTTCTCTAAGTCAACGGATGCTAGCTCTTTCAATGAATCATCTGCTATCGATGACGCTGCAAGCAATTGGTTTCCCACCTTTTGTGGTAAAATTGGCACCAGTGTTGCGACTGTTGGGCGGCGCAGTAAAGACTCTGTGTCTCGCAGTAATTTTAGTGGTTGACGCTTCACTGCTAGCTGAGTAATTTCTATTTTTTTGGGAGCCGTTTGGGTTTTAAAATCCATCATTGCAGCTTTTTTCAGAAGCTATTAGCTTCTGGCGTTCAGTAATTTGTTGGAAATATACTGCCAGATATCAATTCTAACTAATAATGTAAGTTGACCTATTACCATTTACCACATATGCTGCGCCTAACAACTTGTATCTTGACACTCCTCTCAACAAGCGGGTTTGTCTATGTATTAGCATAACTGTCTTTTTTTTAGATGCTGCATACAATCTCCGCTTATTTAATCGCTTTTGTGACATCCTTGTGGTATCCCTAACATGGCAGGCGATCGCCTGGACGCCCCTAGTACCGCAAGGCGAAAGTCAAAAGTCACTCATTCAAAAGTATTATGGAATGTGCTTCTTAGTTTATGTAAAAAAAGATTAACTCACCAACAAAACCAAACAAAAAGCAAAGTCTTATTTATTCCCACCGACCTATTTAACACCGATGTCAAATCACCTTACACTCCCATCAACCAAGCCTCAAACTACCCATTTTTCATCTGGTCCTTGTGCAAAGCGTCCCGGTTGGGCTGTAGCAGAACTGAAAAATGCTTGTGTGGGTCGTTCCCATCGTTCCAGTGCTGGCAAAGCTAAGTTAGCAGAAGTTATCGAACGCTCTCAGAAAATTCTCGGTGTTCCTGCAGACTATCGCTTAGGTATCGTTCCTGCTTCTGATACGGGTGCGGTAGAAATGGCGTTGTGGTCGCTTCTAGGACAGCGCCCCCTGGATATCTTGGCGTGGGAAAGCTTTGGTCAGGAATGGGTTAAAGATGTTGCCGATGAACTTAAGTTGCCTGATACACGCATCCTTAAAGCAGACTATGGCAGTTTGCCCAATCTTGACGAAGTTGACTTTAACCGAGACGTAGTGTTTTTATGGAATGGCACAACCTCAGGTGCCAGAGTACCTAATGGCGATTGGATAAAAGCTGACCGTAGTGGACTGACTATTTGCGATGCCACATCAGCTGCATTCGCAATGGATATCCCTTGGGAGAAACTGGATGTGGTTACCTATTCTTGGCAAAAGGTATTGGGTGGAGAAGCACAACATGGTGTCATCGTGCTTTCACCTCGTGCTGTATCGCGCCTGGAAAGCTATCAACCTGCTTGGCCCGTGCCGAAACTTTTCCGCCTCACGCAAAAAGGCAAACTAATCGAAGGTATTTTTAAAGGAGATACGATCAACACGCCGTCGATGCTGTGTGTAGAAGATGCGATCGATGGACTCATGTGGGCAGAAAGTATCGGCGGACTTCCTGCCTTGATTCGTCGCAGTGAGGCTAACCTGGCAACAATTGCTAAATGGGTTGAACAAAGCAACTGGGCAGATTTTTTAGCTCAGGAACCAAAAATTCGCTCCTGTACATCAATTTGTCTTAAAATTGTCGATGCTTGGTTTACGGCTTTAAGTCCACAACAGCAAGCAGAATCGGCACAAAAACTAGCCAAACTACTCGAAAAGCAGGAAGTCGCTTTCGATATTGCATCTTACCGTTCCGCACCACCTGGAATTAGGATTTGGGGTGGAGCTACGGTAGAAACTTCTGATATCGAAGCTTTACTCCCGTGGTTAGATTGGGCATACGCAACTATCAAAGCTGAAGTTGCACAAACAGTATAAACAAACTGTCGTTTCCATAACAGTCTGCACATCAAACCTGTTCCAAAAAAGACACCCGACTCAAAGAAGTCGGGTGTCTTGTTCTGAGCTATTCTAAAGACGGGAAAATTAAGACGAGTTTGCTCTTTGAAATTTAACCTCGTTTTAGGCGACGAGAGCTCGGGAATTTAGTCGGGCGCGATCACACAAAAACAACGCCTGACAAATACTGCATATTGACACTCTCCGCTCCTTACACACCTTACCCCGAAAGCTTACTCAGGATCATTCAGTCGGCAACGCCCCTGAGTCTTAGTTTCAATCCGCTTGTTGCGATCGGCAATAATTGTTGCTAAATTTGGTCGTCCAGTGAGTGTGAGGCGCAAATTAGCCCAAATCGCATACAGTCTATCAAAGATGGGACCGATAATCGACCATTTGGTGACAGCATAAACCCAGCCCATCCCAAGGGTTTCGTAGACTCGACGAAGAACTGCCACATTTTTAATGAGGGTACCATCAGCAAGCACAGCATGAATTCTCCCCATCGCCGTTTCAAAGTCAACACCGCCATGGGTTTCAGGGGTGTAGTCATCATCCGCAATATCTACAAACGCGACTAAACCTCGGCCGGCATCGCGTTTTTTCAAGAAGTTGACCTCTCGCAGACACAATGGACACTGACCATCGTACAGAAGCTTGATTTGCCAAGACGGCGAGGAAGGAAAGGACTCTTGCTCGACTTCAACGGATTTGGGGGACTGAGTTTTCGACGAGGGCATAGACTGAAACTGGAGAAACAGACACACACAATTATTTTAGGAAAACTTAAGAGTACATTGCACAAAGTCTCAAAAATTCATAGCAATACTAAATATTTTGTAAAACGAGTACGTTTCGAGCGTTTAAGGTTCACTGTTAACGCTCGAAACGCGAACACCCACTTAAAGGGGTTTCTCACAACTCAAATTGGATGTAAATAACTGCTATATTTTTCTACCTTTTCAGCAATACAGTTATAATTATACTTAAAATAATTGCTTGAATAAAGAGCAGTACTATTGCTGAAATTATTAAAGCAATCAAGTAACGTCGCAATAAAGAGAAAATAACTCTTTCAACTGCTTGAACGATAATTTCTTCTATTTTTTCATTTTCTAAAGTTTTATTAACTAATTCTTCAAATTCATAGTTAAAGTTAACTACTGCTTGACGAGATACTTTATTAAATCGTCTATCAAAAAAAGGTTGAGTTTTTCTAAAGATTTTTATCATTTTTTTTATTCTAAAAAATTTAGTTTTTCTAAAAATCAGCGTGACAAATTTAATTAATAAAATGTTTGAAAATTATTGTCATAACTCCTAAAATGAAGACAATATATAGTTAAGAGAGCGAACCGTTCATCAAGAGCAAAGAAGATATTGTATTTGTGTTTAATCTTAGCCATTAATTTAATATATTTTCTATAAAACTATTTGGGAAAAGATATTCATAAAAGCTTTCAAGGTCATTCATAAAATATAAATAAAATAACTATATTAGCATATATAGCGTTCCTAAATGAGTCGTGAAAATTATTTTTGGAATGTAGACGCGGAGCGGCAAGCCTGTGGCTACCGCCAAGACGAGGACAGTTCGCAGTCGGGTTTCCCTCCGTAAGAATCTGTCCGTGCCAAGAACGCGCCTGTAAAGAAAGAGAGAAAATTTTACGCTCTGATACGCGGATTGCTATATAAAGAATTTCTCAAAGAGTGAAGTACATCCGTAGGGGTGAAGGGCTGTTCCCTCTTACAACTTGGTTTACCTAATTCAAACGAAACCTGCGCGCGTAGATTGGCATGAAAAATTGTCGTTAAGGTAAGGTAGAGGACAGTTATGCTGAAGGCTGAAAGGAAGAGAGTTTTAACCAAGTTTAAGTTTCGTTACATACATAAAAATTATAATGCCGATTTACTTATCTCTCTCAAAATGGTGTAGAAAATACTGTTTTAGTGAATTGGTAAAGTGTAAGTTAGTATTATTCGCGAATGAGTTGTAATACCTCTATAAATTATCTATTACTTATTGAACATTAGTGAGAAATTATATAACTAGTGAAGTTGTTTTGTTTAATTTAATTATACCGTTCTTACTAAATTATTGATCTGATATTAATAATGATAGCCATCAATGATAAATCGATATTGAGTGTTCCTGGTCCTCGTCCCTTACCCATCATTGGACGTGCGGCTCATCTGTTTTGCTTTGCAAAAGACTCTATTGGGTATACGTGTCAACTGTTTCAAACTTATGGTTCAGTTGTTTCTTTAGTACAAGGCGGTGCAACCAATGTTTACTCACCACTTCCCCACTGTCCCGGCACAGTGTTTGCTTATGGACCAGAGTGTGTTCGTCAAATAACCAGCCAGCATGAAATTTACCATAAATATCCGTTGTCTGGAAGGTTATACAGTAAGCGGCATGACTCAAAGCGTACAGAACCTTTAAAGCATTTTGGCGCAGGACTTTTTGGTGTTAATAGTTTCACTCACCGTCAGCACCGCCAGCTTTTAATGCCCGCCTTTCACAAGCACCGGATTGCATCTTATCGCGATGATATAGTTACTATTACTCAATCGGTACTAGAACAATTACAACTTGACAAGCAAACTGACATCGCTCAAGTGATGCGACTCCTTAGCTTACGCATTGCGACGAAAACGCTGTTTGGAAATGATGTTGGCTCACAAGGAGCAAAAAGTGCCGTTCTGTTACAAGAAGTCTTAGCTTTGATGAGTAAGCTCAAAGTTGTCCTCTTGCCTTTTGATATACCAGGACTACCCTACCATCGCTTATTTAATTCTATGGCGCAGTTAGATGATGAGATGCGATCACTCATCAGATGTAAACATGAGAGTGGCACTGATGATAAAGATGTACTTTCGATGCTTATACAGGCACGGGATGTAGAGACTGGGATGGCATTAAGCGAAGAGGAACTACTAGGACATACAAGTGTAATTTTTGCGGCAGGGCATGAAACGAGTGCTAATGCCTTAGTTTGGACACTCTTTCTACTTTCACAACACCCGCAAGTCGCTGCCGATTTACTTGACGAACTAGAAAGCGTACTACAAGGGGAAGCACCAACGGTTGCACAACTCCAGCAATTGCCAATGCTTGAGCGAGTGATTAAAGAGAGTATGCGCGTACTCCCACCAGTACCTTGGAATGGGCGTGTAACATCACAACCAACTGTCCTTGGTAATTATACCCTACCAGCCGGAACAGAAGTTTTCCTGAGTATCTACCAAACTCATCATATGCCGGAAATCTATCCAGAACCGGAAAGATTTCATCCACAGCGTTGGGAAGGATTTGAACCCACAATGTTTGAGTACAACCCCTTTAGTGCTGGATCACGTGCCTGTATTGGAGCTGGTTTTGCAATGATGGAAATTAAGATTGTATTAGCAATGCTTTTACAAAGATACCGTCTGCAATATCTACCTCAAAAACGTATCGATCGTACGGGAATAGTTGTCATGGCATCTAAGTATGGTATGCCAATGATCATTCGTAAACAAGACCGTCAGTTCACTCAAGGAGTAGGGGGTGTATGGGGCAATGTACGCGAGATGGTGCAATTACCCAAATAACACTCACTTATTGGCGTTGCTGAACCAAAATATGAATTACGCGAGTCCTAAGGGGCAAGCCGCCAAGGGCGGCATCACCTCAAGTTTGCGGGGAGAAACTAACAACGGAGAGCGTGGTATCGCTCTAACTAGATGAACAAGTAGGAGAAGTGTTAGACTTACTAGTGATTATTAGTACATCTATACACGATTATAGATTCCTGCTCTCTGGTAAACTCAATCTCATTTTCTTTACTTATAGATGCTCCATAAGCAGAACGACTCGACCAGCACGTAACAATAAGGCACAGATTATAGTCCCGCATCAGCGTTTCAAGAAAATCCTTGGATAAAATAAGACGATTTCCATGTCCAACCAGTTTTCTGCGGCTATAACCAATCTCAAAACCATCGCACCAAGAAACTAGTCTTTGAGCAGAATTTCCCTTGAATACGAGATTTAAATTATTGGAGTCATCCCATAACAACTCGTATCGTCGAATCCACTCACCCGTGATACTTGCTAGCATAGATCTCGTGAAATGCCACCAATTTCCCCAATGTATAGAAACCAGTGGAATTGTTGCAAATGGGTGAGGAGCGATACGAGTTCGGCTACGTTCGAGACAGGATCGAGCCTCGTCAATTGTCAACGAATAGTAAGGCGGCTCTAGAGCAAGTTTCCGAATTGCCTCGCCTGATTGTACCCTACTATCACCTCTAAGAATTGTATCGGCGAGCGTATGTGAAGCAAGAAAAGATGTGGACAGACGTTTTTCAACCACTAGACCTGCTTGCTGGTAGTATTCATCTACCACAGTAATCCAAGAATCGTTTAGAGGTTGCTCCTTCAGTACCTCTTCCTTCTCAAAATTCAGCCATACTCGTGATTGTTCTGTTAATTCTTCGCCACCGTAGCCTTTTTGAACAAATGGCACATTTATATCACTTGGCTTTGGATTGATCTCATTAAATGGAAATCCAGGATCATAAAGACGTACAAGTGCATCGACCGCTATCTGTGCGGAAGGATCTACTACATTCTCTCGAAGTTCTCTTTCAAGAATCCGATTAAAAGCGTGCCAAACATAATAGTCATCATAAGTTTCAAATGGTATACAACTATTATCCCGATTGTTGCAATAGGCTTGACCCCGCTTGTTAAACTCCTGTTTAGCTATTTCGTGGTCAAAATTCATCATTTCTATCTCTTGCTCAATTTGCCAATCCAGCTTGTCTAAATTTAAATCTAAGCCTTGGCAAATTGTGCTAATGGTTTTACGTATTGATCGTGCTGTCCTTGCTAAGATTTGCGTTTGGAAATCAGAAGATGGTCTCAGGGTGTTAGGAAGAATTACGAGACCTGTACCTGCAATGCGAGGACGTAGAGACCTCAGTTTCTCAACAATTCTTGTGCTGTCCTCAAAATTGTTAGCAATTGCTTCGAGAGTTTTTTTGAGATAGTAAACTCTTTCCGTATGTGGTTTGTCTACCGCAGCTATTAAGGTATCAACATACTCAGTCAGCAGATCTGGTCTATTCAAAGCTATAGAAGCAATGACTAAAGCTGATTGCGTATTCACTGTGTAATTTTTGTGCTGCAGCAGACCGATCAGCCAAGGTATGGTTGAATTAGTTTGGTAAAGTGCAAGATCTTTTAAGAGGTGAACAAGATGTTGACGGCAATGAAGCAATGGTGCTGACCATGCCTGTTCAATAAGTCTTTGTGCAATCTCTTCAAAACTTCTGATTTGATAATTTGGTTCCCGCAACCATTTATAAGGACTGGGAGAAGTCCTTGGAAGATGCCCAAATTGATTTTGAATGAATTCGTGAAAAGCTTCATAGAGTTCTATCGCACTCTGAAGATAGTTTTCTCCAAGGGCTAAAGCTCCCTTCAGGAACAATAAGAAAATGGTTTCCCCACCCCAAGAGTAGTCTCTAAGATGATGATCAATGAACTCAAATAATGTGTGAAATGCTTGCTCCGGATTAATTTCCGCAAGTTGCTTAAATTCCTCTAGTCTGGGATTCCATAGGTCAAACTTGTTCTTACTCATGAAGGCTGCTTTATATAATTCAGCAGCCCTATCAAGACGACCAAAGTTTAGGTAGCCTCTTGCTAAGAAACTATATCCCTCCTTCGCTATTTCATCATTGTTTTGTAAATAATTAGCAAGCTTATCAAGCTCAGAAATTCCTCTGGCTTTGTGAACTAATTGCTCAATTGCCTGTTGAACGGAAGGCTGCAAACGGTAAGCACTATATTTTTCAAGAAGCTGCTCAATACCTTGAGACAAATTTTCAAAAGATACTGAGAGTTTCTGAGCTAAGGTGTCAGTTGGAATTTCCTCTCCTTCTAATTCTACACAGGCAGGTAGTTCAATATCTGCATTAGACGTGTTTTTATCAGTTTTTGGATAAGTTGAGCAGGTTTGTATTGGAAGCAGGTTAATTTCTAAAACATACTTATTGAAAATTTCAATAAAAGAAAGACGCTCAGTAGGTGGAACTTCTGTAAGAAGAAATTGTCTAATGCGCTTTGCTATCCAATGAATTATATTTTGATTTCCTTGTTGCACTGCGGTTTGCAAGAGGTGAAATCTTACATAAAATTTTTCTTTATAGCTATCTTCATACCCAGTTCCCTCTTCATGAATAAGCTCCGATAAAGTATAAGCTAGTACAAGATTATCGTCATTAAGGGAACGGAGAAAGCTTGCTAAAACGGCTGAAAATTTCCATTCAGCTACATGATTGTAGTATGTTAATAATAACTCTCTAGCTATTTCTGGACTTAAACATAGGGTTGTATTGTAAAGTTCTATTGGGAACCATTTTATTCCTTTGCCATCCTCTGTAACTTGTGGCATTAAGAGATTCCACTCAGCAATATCTGCAACACGTTGTCGAAGCAGTTCTGGCTGTAAACTGCTCACTTCTTCCAAAGCTTGGATTAATAGACCCACTGTAGAATCTTTTCGATAACCGTACCCCCTCAGCGCCAAAACTGCTTCTTGCAGCCAATCACGTCCGAGGCTGAAGTGCCCGCAATGACAGGCAAGTTCTGCGATCGAAAGTAGCTCGTTTGTTCGACATTGAGTTCCGAATTCAGTATTAAAGACATGATCATGAATTTCTACTATAGGAATCATATTTGATTTCTGAAAAAAACTACGAGATAATACGTAGTGATATCTCTGTCTAACAGCGAACAATGATAAACCAGCATCTACAAGCTGCGATCGCAGAACTACAAGAATTTATAGATAATCGCCCAGATGCTCGTGAGGTGAGAAAAGCTTTGGCGGTGAAATTGGTTTATCAAGGCTACAAGTATGAGGAAATTCAAACAATTTTAGATGTGTCGCTTGGTTCGATAACAAGCTGGAAACAAGCCTACGAGGTATAGCAATCATATTTGATTTGTGAGAGCAGAGAAACCCGGTAATTTTTGCTTTCACCGGGTTTCTGATGCTGTACATTGCTATGTATTTATCTTTAGTTATTAAGTCATGTCTTTAGCAATAGCGCTCGACGGATTCGATGAACAGGGTTCGCGTCTAAATAGCATTTCACATGAGAGTCAAGTTCAATTTGGGAAGTATGAACAATTAGGAGCGATCGCACTTTCAAGCTTCAGGATGATACAATTGCTATAATTAGTTATATATTTATAAAACTATATACAATTTAAATGGCTAAGGTAGAGTGTTGATGAGTTGGTTGAAATACGGTATAGATGAGAATGGGGTATTAGTATTTATTGAGGATATTACTAAGGGAAAAACTCAACTTAAGTGTCCTTACTGTCATAGTGGGTTAACTGCAAAAAAAGGCAAGATAAAAGAGCATCACTTTGCACATACTGAAGAAACTTGCCATCCGGTAGCTAAGCAAGAATTTCCAGTTCTGCCACTGTACGATAACTTCAATATACATTTGTCAGGTAAAGATTTAGAGAAATTAAAACTGCTCTGGAATGAGTACGGAACGAAAAATTATCCTGTTGATTCTAAGTTGCTTTCTCCTGGTTTAATTAAAGCGGGAATATTGCAAAAAAATGTCTACAAATTCCGCTCTGAATACGAATTCACTAACTTAGGCAAAATCCCTGTTGGAGCGCTAGAGTTAATGCTATTTAATGAAGTGCAAGAGCCACTCTTGGGGAAAAAGCTACTGAAGCTAGAGCTAGCATATAAACATGCTCTTCATAAAAATGATCCGGATTTACAACACAGACTTACTGATTTAAAACTGTACTGCGCTCAACTCAAACGCATTCTCTTATGCACTTTATATTTTTTAGAAATTCAAACGAATAAAGGAACTTTGTATAAGATAGGAGTTACTCAAAGACCTATTAAAGAGCGAGTTGCAGAAGTAGAAAGAGATTTACTGGCGCACTACCAGATTGCAGTTATTAAAGTATTAGATAGTTGGGAACATAGGGGAAATGTGGAACTGTATTTTAAACATCGCTATCACGACTTTAATTACCCGATTGGTAGTCTGACAGAATACTACCAATTTACGACTAACGAACTCAATATTGTACTGGGCGACCTACAACAAATGAAGCCAAAAGTACTTTGTCAAGAGGAATGGGAGTGCGATTCGTTCTGAGTGGCGCGATTTGAAAAAGGTTATTTAGGACGGTAAGCCTATTTCTCTAGAAGGACGTGTTTGAAAATAAGGACATCGGTTTTGGAAAATAGCGGAAGTTAATCAAGCCATTTACAAGCTAAACACTACTTATTGCTACGTAATATCAATGTTTTTGACTTATAGACTCTATAAAATAACGGAAGTGGTTTCAGAAAAATAACGTCTATTTAGTCGCTTTTGAGCCAATGTTATGTTGTCACGATATGCAATCGCCTTTACGCATAATTTCCGCAAACACTGAACCCCACCACGCCAGTCACCTACGGCGGGAAAACGCCTCATGCGTGATGGCTCCCCAACCGAATGGCACTAAGAAATCGTAAAAATCAGGCGACACGGAGACTTTGAGACGCGGTGACGCGGAGAGATGAAATAGAGTAGGAAGAAGAGATGAGGAGGAAACAAGCAATTAATCATAAAATTCTAAGTAGAGGATTATTTAGAGTTGCATAGCGCTATGGGAAATATTCGCTCGTTTAAAGAGTTAAGAGTGTGGCAGAAGAAAAGTGATGTTGCAATGAGAATTTTTGAATTGACTAAATCCTTTCCGGTCGAAGAGCGCTTTTCTTTAACAGATCAAATACGCCGTTCTGACGCTCGAAGACTCGCTAACGCTACGCTATCACGTTCTGTAGCTGCCAACAATTGAAAGCTTGGAGAAAAAGAAGGTATTCAGCAGCTTTTGTAAGCAAGCTTTCGGATGCAGAAAGTGAAGCAGCAGAAACTCAAACTTGGGTGGAAATTTCTTTGAGATGCTGTTATATAAGTCAAGAAGAAGCTTTAGAGTTAGATCAGCGTTATGAAGAAATATTAAGTCAATTAGTAACCATGGCTTCACAGCCAGAAAAATGGACAATTAAAGATAAGTAGAAATGTGGAACAGCTTATCAAGTAGAGGATAGTTATGTCTCAAAAACCCACCTATAAACAAAGTATTAATCATCACGTATATAGTGCTGTAGAAAATGCCTTGCGTGTTCAGTCAAACTAGATTGACACACAGCAAGGCTATCAAAAATGTCTACACATACTATGCCAAATCGTGACGAAATTCTCAAGCAGAAATTTGCCCAAAGTATAGGTTTACCATTTCAAGAAATTCTATCAGCATCTCAAATTGAGAAAGCAATAAAAGAATTATCGATAAAATATAAAAAGCGTTTGTTCAGTCCGGCAGTGACAATCTGGGCATTTTTATCACAACTTTTGGACTTTGATAAAAGTTGTCAAAATGCGGTTTCAAGGATAATTACTTGGTTATCGGGAGAAAATGTGGAACTTCCTTCAACTGATACGAGTGCATATTGCCAAGCACGAAAAAGGCTACCAGAAAAATTATTACAACGACTTTTTGAAGAGTGCGGTGAAAATTTAGAATCAAAAGTCACTTCATTAAATTTATGGTGCGGTCGTCATGTTAAACTAATCGACTGTTCAACTGTATCAATGCCAGATACTCCGGAAAATCAACAAGCATATCCGATTGGCAGTTAGCCAACAACCTGGATGTGGTTTTCCTATCGCGAGTATATGTGTTGTTTTCAGCCTGATAACTGGTGGGGTTGGGTGATGTCTGGACAAAAACGGACAACAGAGATACAAAATCCTCACGCTCATTCGACGATCTGGGAGCATTTTGAGGCGGTTATTGACAACAATCGCAACATCACAACAGATCAACCGCCTCAAAAAGAAGACGGTTGTCCGTTTTTGTCAAGTAAAAATGTAGCGGCAACGGCTTTAGCTATTGATATATTAAATACTAACGATATCAAATTAGCTAGAAGAATATATCAGTTTTTCAATCCGCTAGATATTCTATTAGGTGATAGTGCTTTTTGCTCTTATGCTGATTTTGTCTGGATTTCTAATAATGGTTGTGATGCTGTTGTCAGAAAACATGATGGTCGATGCCAAAAATTACAAGGTGGTCGTCTAGTTGGCAAGAATGATAAAATCTTAACTTGGTATAAACCAAAAACTTGCCCAACAACATTAACCAAAAAAGAATTTGCGGCTTTACCTAATAGCTTGACAATTCGAGAAATATTTTATTCAACGGAGATTCCTGGTTTCCGAACTAAATCAGTTACTTTAATTACAACTTTACTGGACACTAAAGCTTTCCCAACTCACAAACTCATAGAACTTTACTACTCTCGTTGGAATGTGGAGTTAGATTTAAGACATTTAAAAACTTCTCTCGGTATGGACATTTTACGAAGCAAAACTCCAGATATGGTTCGTAAAGAAATCTACGCTTATTTGCTTGCTTATAATTTATTACGTAGTATTATGTGGTCTGCTGGAATTGCTCATAGTACACCTCCATTAAGATTATCTCTTCAAGGAACTCGTCGTCATTTAATAAATTTTCTTCCAAAGTTATTATCTGTTTCTCCTTCATTACGTTATAAAGTTTACTCTACGCTCCTAAAAATTGTTGTTCATAAAGCTGTACCACAACGTCCTGAACGTTTTGAACCAAGAAAACTAAAAAGGCGTCCTAAATCTTATCCTTATATGATTCAAAGTAGAAAATCATTACATAATATAATGAAAATTGCATCATAATCTCGTCAGAAATTATGATGTGAAACGTTCATTTTTAATGAAAAATTAGATGAGTGTCTATTTTTTTCTCAAATTTATACTCTTAATTATCTGATGTTGATGGGACTTGCTATTAGCGTCTCTTTTGACTTGTAATTACTAATGAAAGCAATTAGTAATTACCGACTCGAACCTTACCTTAATAGTACGCTTGAAAAGCTTCTCTATAGAAATAAAACAGAGATTTGGGCAGTTGAAGACGCGGTGAGGACAATTAAACTTATTCTTGGTAAAAGAAGTAAACTACCCTCACTTCCTTAATTTAGCCAAGCCTAACCTTACAGTCTCTCAGTCATCAAGTCTTTCCTCACCGCGTCACCGCGTCTCAAAGTCTCCGTGTCGCCTGATTTTTACAACTTCTTAGTGCCATTCGCTCCCCAACCCCTCCCCGCTCGCGGGGAGGGGAGACAAAGCACCGCTTTGGCGGGGTGGGGTTCAGAGGTATTAAGGTTATGCTACCGGACATGATATTACCATTAAATCTGGAAACAACAGCTTGAGATAATCCGCAGCTAATCTTTCAATCGCCGAAGCGATCGCGTACATCCTTAGTCTCTAAAATTTGCCCGTAAGTCGTCATGTATTCTGTATATCCGGCACGTTGACGTAAACTATGGAGAACTTCCCCCAAAAAATCGGCTTTGAAACCAATGTGGTTAGAAATTGCAGTATCTTGAATTCGTGGCAGCTTCTAACCAGGGAAGATACCATGAACGCTACAAAAATCTGCTTCCAAGTCTTTAAACTGCTATCCTCGAGCGATCGCCCGATAGCAGTAAATATGAGGATGATAGTTTCTTGATTGAAAGCAGCGAGATAACTTAGGCAGCCATTAACTCCGAATCACTTTCTGAAGGCGTAGCATCTTGTACCAAAGAACGATTGCTGTTTTTACTTTGCAACATATTGCTAGCAAATGCCATCAAAGCATCTACCTTGCGAGTGCGCCACTCATCTACGAGTTTCTGCACTTGAGTTGCAGACATCCGCCGCATCATTGCTTCATAGAGATATGCGGCATGCCCTGTTTCATCTTGGGCAATGTTTAACATTCCCAACTTGAGGTTGCGAGCAGTTGGATCACTTTCTGGTAAAACATTCGCCATCCGGGCAAAGTCTTTACTAGCATCTAACTCCAAAATATAAGTGCTGGGCATAAAGACATCCCAAGCAGTCACAGCAGGTTTTAGCTGTTCTGGGGAATAACCTTTGAAGTAAGCGGCAAAAAAGGGACTACGTCCTTCTTGGGATTTACTTTCTTTTCTGGTTTCCTTTGAACTTTTGAAGTCTATGACTTTTTTATCTAGCTGTTTTAAAGCGTGAGCAAAAATTTGACCATGTCTTTTTTCATCTTCAGCGTGTTTTGCCAGTTTTTCTGCCAGCCAAGTGTCGCCTTCTGCTGTAGCGCGATCCGAGAGCGTTTGTAGAAAAGGAACGGAACCGGATTCTGCAAGCTGGAACCCCGCAAGAACATTAGGGCGAGTTTTGGGATCGCGGATTTGTGCGGCTGAGTAATACGCAATTGCACCAGAACCTGCTAAGTGCATGACGTATGTCAATAAGTTCATGGAGATTCCCAGTGAGTGTGAGGAGTTTACATTTCTTATATTAATAATTATTTTTGCTTCTGGTATGAATATTGGCTGATCGTCCTGCATAGCCCCTGCTTTGCATCGCACAGTAAAATATAGTTAAAAGTGATTGGGATTGGGAAAATGCAGAGTTATCACACCTTTGCTTTGCGGCGCTTGATAGGATTCATCTGTGTCTCCAACCAACTAAATGCTTGTGAAGACAGGAGTGTTAAGCATAAGTAAACGAGAGCTACAGCTAAATAAATCTGAAACGCTCGGTAGTTTTCAGCAACAATCAACTGCCCTTTGCGGAACAATTCTTCAAACCCGATAATCGCAACTAAGCTAGTATCTTTTAGCATACTGATAAACTCATTCCCGAGTGGTGGTAACATTCGCCGCAAAGCTTGGGGAAAAATTACATAGCGCATCGTTTGCACGGAACTTAAACCGAGTGATTGTGAAGCTTCCGCTTGCCCAAGTTCAATAGATTGAATACCAGCACGGACAATTTCTGCAATGTAAGCAGCGCTATTCAAACTTAAAGCGATGACTGCTGCTGTCAAGCGATCAAAGGAAAAGGTAAAACCAAGTTCTTGAATGACGGCAGGTATGCCAAAGTAAATCATGAAAATTTGCACCAGCAAAGGCGTACCTCGAAAAAAATCTACATACGCTCTTGCCAGCCAACGCACTAGGGCGACATGGGAAAGACGTATAATTCCCACTAGCGAACCTCCAATCAAACCTAGAACAATAGAAAATGCCGTAAGTTCAAGTGTGACTAACGCTCCTTGTAGGAGGAAGGGAAATGCCTGTAAAATGATGCCAATGGAGGTGGAGATTGCACTACCAGTTTGGGTAGATTCTTTCTGAAATGGTGCTTTGTCTGGTAATGCTGGCGGTGTTGCCTTGAACCATTTTTGGTAAATTTGAGTATAGGTGTCATTTTTTAACACCTTTGCCAAGCCCTGATTAATCAGCGCTAGATTAGGTGAATTTTTTGCTGTGGCAATACCATAGTATTCTTGTGTAAGCAGTTGCTGGACCACTTTAATTCCGTTGAGATTACCCGTATTTATTGCGTATAAAGTAACGGGAGCATCATTAATCACAGCATCTACATTACCGTTGAGCAATTCCTGTAACGCTAAAGGAGCAGAGTCAAAGCTGCGGATTTGGACTCCGGGAATACTTTTAGCTTTTAAAGCACCTGTTGTGCCAAGTTGTACCGCAATTTTTTTATTTTTTAGACTATCAAAGCCAGTAATATCCTGATTATTTTGGCGGATAGCGATCGCCAACCCCGATTTAAAATAAGGGCGGGAGAAGGAAACGCTTTTAGCTCGTGCTTCGGTGATTGTAATCGAACTAATCGCGGCATCCATTGTTTTTGCTTGCAATGCGGGGATAATACCGTCAAAAGGTATACTTTGAAAATTCACTTGAAAATTAGCCGCAGTTGCGATCGCTCTCATTAAATCAATCGAAAAGCCTTGCAACACACCACCTTGCCCTTGAAACTCAAAAGGTGGAAAAGCAGGTTCTGTGGCTACCTTCAACGTTTTTCCTTCTCCACTAACACGGTTATCTAAACTACAACTATTAAGCAGCAGACAACACAATCCCACAACCAAAACAAAGCGCCACCAACTTCCAAACCTAAATCCCACCATACTTTTCCTCCTTTGCTGTATCTTCCGCACAGTAGTGTAGTTCGTTAAAATCAACTGTAGTGCAATCGATCCCAATACCACAAATGAACACTTCTCACTCTGTCATTTTTTTTGAAAATCTTGAAAAAGACTTTGGTTCCTTAAAAGTCCTTAAAGGAATCACTGGCGAAGTTCATCGGGGAGAAGTCATTGCAGTCATTGGTTCTTCTGGATGCGGCAAAAGCACTCTACTCCGTTGCTTCAACCGTTTAGAGACTATTAATGGTGGACGTTTAGTTATAAACGATATTGATTTATCGCAACCTAGTCTCAACAATCAGCAACTGCGGCAGTTACGAACACAAGTCGGCATGGTTTTCCAGCAGTTTAACTTATTTCCCCATCTCAGTGTGTTGGAAAATTTAACACTTGCTCCGCAAAAGGTTTTGGGCAAATCCCCCAAAGAAAGTACGCAATTAGCTGGGTTGTATCTGGAAAAAGTGGGACTCTTTGACAAAGCATCTGCTTATCCCGAACAACTTTCAGGTGGGCAAAAGCAACGAGTCGCTATTGCCAGGAGTTTGTGTATGAACCCTCAAATTATGCTCTTTGATGAACCAACCAGTGCCCTAGATCCGGAACTTGTTGGTGAAGTGTTGCAAGTCATGCAGCAACTAGCAGCTGAGGGCATGACTATGGTGGTTGTTACCCATGAAATGCAATTTGCTCGTGAAGTCGCCCATCGTGTCATATTTTTAGATAAAGGTATTGTGGAAGAACAAGGTTCCGCTCGTGAAGTTCTCTCAAATCCTCAAAGCGATCGCCTGCGTGCTTTCCTCAGTCGCCTCAATCCCTCATCAGTGCTGAGTACTGAGTGCTGAGTGCTGAGGAAAGGAGGAGACTATTCTGACTTTGTACTTCGTACTCAACATTCATCACTCAATACTCATATTTCTGACTCCGTACTCAGCACCCAGCACTCAGCACTCAGCACTCATTAAAGGTATTCTCGCAAGAAATCAAACGGATCGTCTTCTCCCCAAGGTGGTTCAGGTACCATCAATTGTAGTTTTCTGTCGATGTCGGCTTCAATTTCATCGTAATCGCCGCGATCAAACAGTTCTACCAAGGCTTTCCAGTCACGTTCTCTCAAGGGTATTAATGATGGTGTATATAGATCCGGATTTGCCAAGGAATTCACACGCCAGGTTTCAGTTGACTTTTGCGAAATATTAATCGTCACAATTATATATATATTAGATTACGCACTATATCCAGTTGCTCAGGAAATATTCTACCGAAGAAGGATGATGATAATTCGTAATTAGAAGTAATGAGAAGTTAATAATTGTCGTGACACGGCGATTCAGACTCGACTAATTCGATCTCAAAGACTTCAGAAAAAGACTGTACAACACAGGGGCGAATCTCCTCACAGGTGATGCTGGGAATCCATTCAGCTAAACTGCCTACAGGTTTATCTGAAATACCGCAGGGTATAATGCGCTCAAATCCTGTCATATCCGGACAAACGTTTAACGCAAAGCCGTGCATGGTAACCCAACGGCTGACTTTGATGCCTACTGCGGCAACTTTACGCCCCTCGAGCCAAACACCTGTCAAAGAGGGAATGCGCTCTCCGTGCAACCCGTAGACTGCCAGTACGCGAATTAACACTGATTCAAGTTGTCGTAAGTACCAGTGGAGATCTTTGCAATAATTTTGCAGATTCAAAATAGGATACCCTACAAGTTGACCAGGACAGTGGTAAGTAACTTCGCCGCCTCGCTCAACTTTATGTACCTCATACTCACTCTGATCAAGGTCAAATTTGATAAATTCCAGACTGCGTTCTTTTGACCAAGTGTAGACTGGTGGATGCTCTAGTAAGATTAACACGTCGTCCAAGTTGGAGTTATTCATGCGCTCTGTCTGAAGCGATCGCTGCCACATCAAAGTATCTAAGTATGGCATCACTCCTTGGTTATATAACAAACCTTTATGTGGGTACAAATTTTTACCATAGTTCATATAAAAAAACAACTATTCCAGGTTCTAATAATGTATTGAAAATTACAAGATAAGCAAAAAAATGTCAAGGTATGCAAAGGATTCTAAAGGAAAGTCAAGGGAACTGGTTTTACAAAAAACAAAGTGCTAGCTTGAATAAATCACCTCAAGAGTATTAGGAGGAATTCTCTGCAACAATCATCATGCCAAGAGAATTAACAACAAATAATCAAAAATCAAATTCACATCAACAAACATTAAGCGGGAGAGTTTACATGGAACTTGTCATCCACGGCAAAAATATTGAAATCACCGATAGCATCCGCGAGTACGTCCATCAAAAAATTGAGAAGGCGGTGAATCATTTTCAGAACATCACAAATGAAGTGGATGTCCATCTTAGCGTAGCTCGCAATCCCCGAATTAATCCTAGGCAAGCGGCTGAAGTGACGATTTATGCTAACGGTAACGTCATTCGTGCCGAGGAGAGCAGCGAGAACCTATATGCGAGCATAGACTTGGTTGCCGACAAAATTGCCCGTCAACTGCGTAAATACAAAGAACGGCGTCAAGATCGGAAAACTCATGGACAAACAACTGTCGATGAATTATCAACAGATGCGATAGTCACAGATTTAATTGGCGATCGCACACCTGAACTACCCAGCGAAGTCGTTCGGACCAAATATTTTGCGATGTCACCTATGACTACTACAGAAGCTTTAGAACAATTGCAAATGGTGGGACACGACTTTTATATGTTCCGCAATTCTGAAACAGACGAGATTAACGTCATTTACGAACGCAACCACGGTGGTTTTGGTGTCATTCAACCCCGTAACGCCAACGCTCATACCAACGGAAATGGTAAAAACGGCAAGACAGCCCATAGCGCACATGAAAAGGGAGTAAGCAGTAGGCAGTAAAGGAAAGAAGGGAGGAGCTGGGGGAGAAAAAAGACTCCTGTAGAGGCGGGTTTGACATGCGGATTCGGATGTACCCAAATGTTATCTGTATTAAACCCGCTTTTTCCCACATCCTTCATACAAGTTGTTGTAAGGTTTTGATTGCTTCCTCAACGTGAGCTTTAAAGTTAAACATTGAGTTGAATATATGGCGCACAACTCCAGAAGGGTCTATAATATAAGTCACGCGACCGGGGACTAAACCGAAAGCAGTTGTTGCACCGTAAAGCTTCCGCACTTGATCGCCTTTGTCACTCAAGAGGGTAAATGGAAGTTGGTACTTATTAGCAAATTTTTGGTGAGACTCTGATGAGTCGCCACTCACACCGATGACTTCTGCTCCAGATGTTTCAAACACTTCATATTGATCGCGAAAATTACAAGACTCTGCCGTACATCCAGGTGTGTCGTCTTTGGGATAAAAGTATAAGACAACAGCTTTGCCACGAAAGTCTTTCAGACTCACCGAGGACCCATTTTGGGAAGGTAAGGTAAAATCGGGTGCGGGATCTCCAACTTTGATAGCCATAAAATATTGACGTTTTTTATAAACTTATCTTAATAAATTATTGCGAAAATGTTCTCTGAATTGGTTTTCCCCAAATCAATCCTCAGTATATCTACATTACACCCTACGCCTAAATTCCATTCTGGTCAATCACCAGGAGGATGCCAACCAATAATTGTCCAACGTCGTCGGGCAACAACTATTACTGGATTATTCATTCGCAGGCAAACAATGGTAGCTCTACCAATAGTAGTTAAACCTTCAACTTTTGTAGCATCAGAACTCCAGGTAAAATGGTCAGACCATCTCTGTGTGCGCGGATTAAATAGAGGTGTTGTTTGCCCAGTTAAAGGGTCTATAGCTTCGATTGAATCAGCTTTAAATTCATTGCAAGAGCGACAGGCTAAACACAGATTTTCAAAGGTCGTTTCTCCAGCTTTTGAGAGAGGTTGAATATGGTCATGGCTCATCAGAAGGCCGCTATTAGCTTCAGTTGTTAAGCAATAACAGCAACGTCCTTTATCGCTAGCAGCTATTTGATTTCGTAAGCTTTCAGAAATGTATTTAGACACAACAATTTAAGAAGTTGGCACATAATGTCCTCGCCAACGGAGTAACACAGCAGCTTGAGCAATACGTAGCATAAAACGGTCAGCTTCGTGACGCAGTTTTATTAGTTCCAGTCGTTCTGCATCTGTAATATTACCACTAGAGTTACGCTCCAGTAGAAAGTTGTATTGCTCCATTTGGTCTGCTGTTTTGCAACTACGGACAATTTGCCACAAGCTATTGTCATCTAGTTTATCTAAAGCTGCGAGGTCAGCTTGGAATTCCTCTGGTACATCATCCCATTCTGGAGGACTACCCACCTCTAAAGCATGGACGATTACCTCTTCAATGGGGCGACGTTGCGCGTGGGCAGTGTTGACTAAACGCTGATAGAGTATTTCTGGGATTTGAAGAGTTACTGTCTCTGTTGCCATTGTTCAATTCCCTACCCATGCCTTGATTAAACCATCTCAATTTTAGCGTAGTTCAAACCCAGCTACGGCATCCGCCAAATTTGGATGGTTTTCTGACAAGGGTTTTACCATCTAGACTGATGACAACGGAACGAACCCATCAGCCTTAGTTCCGTATGTTTGACTTTGCGTCAGCGAAAATAGATCTCTTCCAAAAGTGATATTTTACCGAAGAAAGGCAGCTATGCTGCTATGCTGAAGGAAAGAAAAGTTTTTGGTTTGCCCGATGCTAATGGGTTTAAAGCCCCTAACTTTAGTTATGAAAAAATAAAGAAATATGTATTTCGAGACGCAAAGCGCTTCGGAATACTGTGTCCTTGCTAAATCCCCTGAATTTATTTATGGGGATTCCTTCTGCCCTCAGCATAGCAGCATAGCTGCCTTCTTAAGAGGTTCTGTACAGTATTGCTTGCTTGAGTGGAATTCCTCAAATCTTAAGAAACCATCGTCGCTGATACATTACATAACCAACTGCCATCCAGAGTAATACAGTGACAATGGCGAAAAGTAAAGAACCATTCACCTCACCAGCCCAAGATGCAAAGACATTCAGGTAAATCCAATCATAAGTGTTAGGAGCATTTTCCCCAGACCCGACTTTAGTTCTCACCAAAATTTTAATTAGCAGTACAGAAGCAACGAAAACAGAGATAGCATTTAATCCCAGCACTTCAAAAGGTTTATCCCAACGCCGTACCAGGCGCACTTCAATAAGTTCATAACAGGCTCCAAGTAATAATAATGCCCAACCACTAGTGAAAATTACATAAGAACTTGTCCATAGCTTTTTGTTAATTGGGAATGTCCAGCCCCATGCCCAACCAATCATTAAGCAACCAATACCAAATAAAACTAAACCTATGCTTGTACGAGACTTCACTGGTTGAGCGCGTATCCATTGTCCAGCGAAATATCCCGCCAATACGCTCACAATAGCGGGAATAGTGCCAAAAAGTCCCTCTGGATCTCCTAAATTCTTAAAACCATCACCTTTGTAAAGATGTACTTGAGGAATAATTAAGCGGTCTATATAAGCACCGAAATTCCCCTCCCGCGTCGTCAGCACTCCAGCGCCATAACCGGGAACAGGTACATACATCATGGCTATCCAATAGCCGATGAGTAACACTCCTGTCAGTATCCATTGTCCTTTACGTGGGAGTTTAAGAACGGCAACAGAAGCAAGGAGGTATGTTAAGCTAATGCGTTGCAACACTCCCATAATGCGGATAGTACTCAAATCAAAAGTCCCAGGACCTTTATTCCAAAAACCATTGAGTAATAACCCCAAAGCGAATAAAATCGCAGCGCGACGCAAAATACGCCAGTAAACAGACGCTGAGGGTTTATTTTCGCCAGTGTACTTTGACAAGGAGAAAGTCATCGCCACACCAACAATAAACAGAAAGAAAGGAAAGACTAAATCAGTCGGAGTACAGCCGTGCCAATCTGCATGGAGTAGTGGAGGATAGACTTTAGGTTCGGCAACACCCGCCATGTTCACAAGAATCATGGCTGCAATAGTTATGCCGCGAAAAACATCAAGTGAAGTCAGACGACCCATAAGCAGAATATTGGATGAAATACTACAAATTACTCTGCATCGTAGAGATAATCAAGATAAATTTGTAGAACGAAATACAACTTAAAATGTTGTTAACATAAACATTTTTTGCATTCTTGTCTCTCCATACTATATGCAATTTTTAACCTAGCCACACAGAATGTACCGACAACGGTGATTTATTAAAATTTGAGTGTTTTTAGTTGCCTGATCGCTCTTATCTAGGAGTGAAAATAGTGTCTGGAGCTACTGAATTCTCAATGTTTAATCGTAAGCGTTCTCTTTGTTGCTGTTTTTGAGCTTGACGTTCTCGTCTTCTTTTTTGCTGAAGTTCCTGAGCTTGACGTACTCGTTCGCGGGCTTGACGCTCAAAGTCAGAACCCGGTTTGGCAAAGTTAACTGCCGCTTGTATGTGCTGCTCGCTATCTGTGGATACGAACTTCCACTTCTTCTTTACGGTTTCCATGACTTCTTGATCGAGATTATCGTGACCGGTAGATTCGACCATTTGTACATCTTTGACACTACCATCTCTTTCAACATCAATTTCCACAACTGCTCGACCCTCCATACCCTCAGATCCTGATGGATAATTTGGGGGAGGGCAACGACGGCAAGCCAAACCATCAGAACCCGAGCCAGTTCCCAAACCGTTGCCATGCCCATTTCTATTACCTGTGGCGATCGCTCTTGTATTTCCCGAACTATTGCCAGAACCAGGAAGCGCTCCATTATCGCCATTGCCTTCACGGTTTCTATTTCCTAGAGCAGTCGCAATGTTGGAGAGCGAGCCTGTGCTATTGTTGTTTTTTGGCTGCTCTACGTTGTTATCGTTCGCTACAGATGATGCGGTGGGAAAGGGTAGCTGGGAGGAGGTTGACGTTGGTTTTGGAGTTGTGGTTGAGCTTTTCGATGGCGTAAAAGCTGGCCTTGCAGTCTCCGTTGGGGTTGGTTTAGATGATAAGCTCGATCTAGTTGTCTGTACTACTTTGGGTGTTGATGTCGGTTTTAATAGTGGCGTTTGAGTTGGTTTTGGTGACGGTAGCGGTGTTATAGTCTCAGCAATTTTGGGCAACGGTGGTATTGGGGTTGGTTTGATTGTCGGTAGCGGTGTTATAGTCTCAGCAATTTTGGGCAACGGTGGTATTGGGGTTGGTTTGAGTGTCGGTAGCGGTGGTAGAGTCTCAGCAATTTTGGGCAACGGTGGTATTGGGGTTGGTTCTGGGGAAGGTAGCGGTGGTATCGGGTCGAGAGATGATAAATTTGGTTTGGGCTTCAAAGCTACGACGGATTTTGGCGGGCTAGGAGTTTTAAATGGCTTGGATTGCGTTCTAGCTGTCGTATTTTGTTTGATGCTTGGGATGGAAGCATCTGGGTTAGAGAGCAACTTAGATGGAGTACTATTTGTTCGACTTCCACTTTTACCACCACTGGCGATCGCACGAATAGCGGCTCCCGATGTCAGTGATTTTGTGATTGTCTTAAATTTAGGAGTCGTGTGGTTTACTGCAACTGGCTTGTCTTTTGGTGGCGTATTTTGTTTTATTTTTACTGCTTTAGGAGTGGATGGCTCATCAACAAGAATGATTTCTATCGGTTTTTCTGCAAGCTTGGGCGTTTTAAACCAGAGACTGCCAAGAGTAAGTATCGCAATATGCAGTACTGCTGAACCAATGAAGCTCAAAACCAGAAAAGAAGTGAGAACTTTCTCTTCTTTTTCTCGCTGTTCTGCCACACTCCTGGAAAAGCTCATAAAGACTGGATCTCCTGTGTTTTAAGTAGCACGCACCAATGTAAGGAAGGCGCACTATTATATCTACAAACTCCAAATTTACCAAAAAATCTGGGACGCTTGGAAGCCATATATATTTGTCATTTTTTCTGAACTTACGCCTGCCGTCAAACGACAGAGTGTCAAACTTCATCCTTCTTTATTGGGAACCCTTGCTTGCAAGAAGCATTCTTGATTAAAAATGCTCGTTGAATTAAACTCAGTCAGATGCATCTGTAGGTACGTATATTGTTGAAAATAATTGTCAAATCAAAACGCAGATCGCTCATTCTGATGGCGGCTGTAACCTTATAAACGAGTCTCTATTGCAGATGTGCTAGTACTAAGATCAGAATTGTTGCTGCTTGATGAACCGACTGCATATCTAGACAGGTTACATACTCGTAATTTAATGTCAACTCTAAAAAAGATTCATGCAGATGACACAACAAGGCAAAAGTAAAAAGTAAAAAGTAAAAAGTTTGAACACCTACTTTGTAAGCTTTTTACCTATTTCAGATGGGTGGTTTATTTCCGCGCCCACTGTACTAGACTTAGTCTATCGTTCGACAGACTAAGTCTAGGTCATGGATCGGGGAAGGCTAGTTTTAGAGGGCAAACCTCAGGATGTGTTTACCCAACGTGATGTCTTAGAAGAGTTACAGCTAGGAGTTCCACTCATATATGAGATGTTGTTTGCTGACGGAGTCGCAGAAGAAGGACCTGTTTTAGAACGCTTACGACGGCGAATATTGAATTTATTTCGTTACTTTTAGCTGCGAATAGGAAGTTAAGAATGTTTGCCTTAACTAGATAATTTATCAGTGCTAAACCGATGAATCCCTTCCCCTTGTGAGATGACCTATTTTGTTTCTTCACTTCCTTAGCTGAATATCGGTTTTGATAGTCAGTATTCGTTTCTGACTATCAGGTAGTAATTACTACAAAGTTTCTATGTTAGACCGAAAGGCGATCACGGCCTGCTTACCCTGATAGTCTTTGATAGAGCGAAGAATATCATTAGATACTTCTATTGACAAAATTGTTTTAATTTCGATGTTGGTGTTGTAGCCCGCCATGTCTCCCATGCGTCGGCCGTGGCTACCCTCACCCTGCACTTGAGTGATGGTGTAGCCGTTGACACCGTAACTTTTCAACAGATTGACAATAGCCTCTTTGAGCACTGTTTCACCAATGATTGTCAGGAGGACAGCAGGTTTGACTAAATCGGCTTCGAGGGACATGGGTTCCATAGAACAGGTTTTATGTTGGTGGGTTAGTTGAAGATTTCTTTAATCTTCACATGATTGGGTTTTTTTGTGCAAACCTACTGATAGCATTTCCAACTAAATGCCAGAGCCATCCAAGAATTCTTCGATCACCCGATCTTGAATACCACAAGAGATCCGATTTTCTCTTGAAGTTGCTTTATCGATTAAAAATTGAGCATTCGCAGCATGACTCACTTTCAAAGCCGACGGCACTGGTTGCATTTGTTGAACTTGTTGTTCAAGTTGCTCAATTCGATCTACCAGAAGACGTATAACTTGAGCCTCAGCATCTGGCAAGCTTCCGTGTTCTAACGGATCGACTCGAACGCCAGCACGATGAACAATTCGACCGGGAACACCAACGACAGTACAGTCAGCAGGCACATCTCGCAAGACAACAGATCCGGCCCCAATCCGAACGTTGTTACCAAGTTGAATGTTACCCAAAACTTTTGCGCCTGCGCCAACGACGACATTTTCGCCTATGGTAGGATGGCGCTTACCGCATTCTTTACCAGTACCGCCAAGGGTAACACCTTGGTAAATTAGGCTATAGTTTCCGACAATAGCTGTTTCGCCAATAACCACGCCCATTCCGTGATCTATAAAAACACCAATGCCTATCGCTGCACCAGGGTGAATTTCTATTCCGGTTAAAAACCGAGCAATGTGGGAAATCAAGCGAGGGATAAAGGGTATGTTGATACTATACAGACTGTGAGCCAACCGATAGAGTAACAGAGCTTGCAAACCGGGGTAGCAAAACAATACTTCCAACCAGCTACGGGCAGCTGGATCACGTTCAAAGATAATGCGAAAATCAGTCAGGAGCGTAGATAGCACGGGATTTGTACCCTCGTTTTGCAAAACAAGTTACAATCTATTTTAATACGTTGATTGCTAATTGTTTATTTTTCCTGATTGATTGTAGGTTTATGTACTTACCGCTTACTCCTGCACAGAAAGAGTGTAATTACGCCTTTCGCCAGAATTGAAGGTGCCAACCCACACGCGATAAGTTCCTGCTTTCCATGTACTATTATCAACGCTGGCATCTTTACTTTGACCGCTATCATCACCGCAACGAATGATATCGTCTGGTCCTTTCACAAGTAAAGTAGTGTCAGATCCACCAGTATTAACTTGTATTCTGAAGTGGGAAAAGTCTTTTTGCAAAACTATAACAGCATCCGGGGTAGGATCTGCAAAGCCAATACAGGCATTTCTGTTTTGATCGCGGTTACTAATAGTGGATAATGAGTAAGATCCGCCAGTATAGCCGGATATCGTTTCTTTCTCTGCTTGAAAACCTGGTGATAAGATTAATTTTCCAAAATGAGGTGGATCGGCTAATACTTGAGTGGGTATAATAGTAGTAAGTATAGCTAAAAGGCATCCGCTCTGCATAAGAAGTCGGGGGCAAAAGAAATTCATAATAGCCCTCCAACAAGCTATTTATAGTTGTCTTAGTATATATATCCTATCTAGAAAAACTTGTAACCATATTAGCGGTGTGACACAATCATAGGTGCCACATAATTTTGGCGTTGCATAATTGAAGTATGAATTAGCCTCACGCATTCGGCGTACTCCGTTGGAGAAGCCGCAAGCTAGCCGTTCAAAGCAGAGTATGCAAGGCAGTGCGTTGGCTCGCTGTGCGCTCTCACTGCGACTGGCGATCTTGGTTCCCCGACTTAAAGCAACTGCCGCGCTTAGACGAGGTAGCGCGTTGCGGAACTCAGAGGGCATGAGGCGGGTTTCCCGCGCCCAGGCGACTGGCGAGCAATATGTTGGTGGTTGGAGCCGATGAAACCAGTTTCGCCCCTTCGGGTTATTTCTTGGCAATATGCTTATCTGCCGTTTCATTTTTCAAGCGACAAAAACTAACAACCATTAAAGAGAGGAGTGAAAATTAATTATGCGTTTGTCAAAACGAAGGTTAGGGCGAACAGATGTTTGCCCTACACAGAACGCCCTTATACCAATTTTATGTGAAGCTGCATAGAAACAATCCTTATCTATCAAGGCTTTGGATCAATTCATTATGTGTAGCTTCATAATAAAATGGTATTAGATCATTTCTCTCATTCGACGATGTGGAAGCATTTTGAGGTAGTTTCTGACGTTGCTCCCAACAAGAAAACAGTAAAACCGTCTCAAAATGCAAAGCTCTGTTATCCGTATTTGTCAGCTCCTTTCTCTCAACCCAAAGGGAGTTTATTCAGTTGTAAAGAAGATCCCACCTTTAAGCAGTCTTCTCTCGCTACCGTAGCTACTAACTGTCAGCGATCGCAAGTTGTGGAAAAATGGTTTGCCAACGACTTTCAAAAGCTTGAGAATTGGGAATTCGGACTCTAATATCGGTTGACTTTTTGTCCAATCCAGATATACGTATCCTTCGTTGGGTTGGGGGATGGCAGCGATACTATCTTGAAAATTGCGATTGTTAATTAGGGAATTTTCCATGTTTTTCAAGACTTCATCCATCGTCTCGATAGAGTTGGTGAAAATCTCGTAATTTCCTACTGTTGTGTGCACACCATCCACCTTCGCCTGGATGGTAAACGATTGTCGATCTTTGAGAGCGGTTTTAGTTGTTGTCAACTCTGTCCAAGCAGTGATTTTTTGTGTATCGAGGTTGATAGAATTCAGCGAGAGTCCATTTGACGAAGCAATTTCATCTAAACGTGCAATTCCTCGTGGTGTTGTCTCTGATTTTTCCGCGACAAAAATCCATTCAGGAGTTGTTTGTTCTCTTGGTAACAATCCTATGGCGTATTCTCCATGTACCCAGCTAAAAATATCCTCTTTCCAGTTGATCCCAGTGCTTTTTTGCCAATCGCCCAAAGGTTTTGCCAATCGAGAAATCACATCTTCTTGAGAACCAGATATCGCTGCAGTCACTTGAAACCAGAGTTGGGCTAAATTGCTGTTACTCAAGCTGCTTAAATTCGTTCCCGCAACTGCCAAAGCTGCTGAGCTGGGGATATATTGCAATGCCCCTACAGGTTTGGACAATTGTGCTGATGAAGTCAAATCCTCTTTTGCGATCAAGGTTGTTTCTGCCAGCAAGCCTTTAGGGTTTGAGACTAGAGAAAGCATTTGGCTATCATAGGTTTGGGAGGTAAGTTTTAACCCTTGCCATTCTGCTACTGTCGGGAGATTGAGGAAAGTCAAAGCTAACGCTCCAGTCGGGAGTTGTTTGCTAGCTTGCTGGTATTGAATAGAACTCGTTAAATTAAGTTCAGCCGCTTGAACGTTGTTAATTGCTTCTCGCAGCACTTTTGGATGGTTGGCAAATAAGACAAAGCGATCGCCTACTACTGCACCTGCAATGGAATTTGAAGATGAGGAATTGCTATGTTGTTCTTCAGGTGACTTTTCCTCCTGAGTGTCATAAATCAGCTTAACGCCTTTGTACTGTTCAACAGTTAAGGTTGCCCCAGCTAATGCCCGCTTGGAAAAAAATAACTCTACAAACTCACGACTTTTTTCTGGTTGCTGAATTGCTAGTGCCATCAAATACCCTGGCTGCCGTCCGTTTTCTGAGTTGCGATCAATATCTAAGGTACTGACAGCCAAAGTCACTTCTTTCCCCAGCCAAGGTTGAATATCTTGTTGGTAATCAATATCAGTGTTGGCTAGTAAACTTGTTTTTAGCTTAGACAATTCTGCATCACGCTGCAACGCGGGCAACTGATCTGGATTCACCAGCACTGATACCATCACTGGTGCATTTTTGGACACGAATATGGCAGCCCCTGGCGATTCTGTTGTTCCAGTACCAACACTGTGGGAATTCCTAGCGTTACAACCAGTGGTACTAATTAGTAGCAGCATCATGACAGTTGCTGCTAAAAAACTCATTAGTGGACGTTGTCTCATATTTCTTTATACATAGTGCTACACGCCTCACACAAACTAATGATAAGCCGCTTTGTCCTTCCTAGAAAGCAGCAAAGAGTGCTAAAATTTAGTGTAGTACTTTAAAATACGTAGAAATCTCATATTTTCTGATAGCGCTCTTAAATGATTTGTGACATAGAAGCTTGGTAACTGTTGCGCTTACCGGATTCGATACAGCTTTGGCTCACAACATAAGTAAGATTGCTATATAGCCATGTATACTGTATGTATGTTCCAAAGGTATTTTTCGCACCGTTATATTAATGAACCCAAAAATGAAAATTTTCTGCCAACATAATAATATTAGGCTCAAAATCATAGAGCTTTTACAAAAACCTCATGTTTAGTATTAGTGAAATTAGTGTAGAGGAACTGGCAGAACGTCTATCTTCAGACGCTGACAGTATTCAGTTAGTTGATGTACGCGAACCGCAAGAAGTGGCGATCGCCTGCATTGATGGCTTTATCAATCTACCTTTGAGTCAATTTTCCGACTGGGCAAAGCAAGTCCCTACCCGCTTAGATTTCCAGACTGAAACCCTTGTACTTTGTCACCACGGCGTTCGTTCCGCTCAAATGTGTCGTTGGTTAATTTCTCAAGGATTTACAAATGTGAAGAATATTGTCGGTGGTATTGATGCTTACTCCGCAATCGTCGATCATTCGATTCCCCAGTATTAGTTTCTTTGTTAATAAGTTCTCTCGTACCACAGTCTTAACAGCCTAAAGCTGAAAAGCTTGATATTTGCTGTATGAAATAAAATTGCCTTGTTAGCATGAGCGCCCGAAGTACCGCTACTCAGTCAGCGAAGAAAGGAATTTTGTAGAGAAAGGTAAAGATAATAAAATTCGAGTTCTGACAATTTATGCCTGCCAATCAAGTCGCAACAGCCTTGGCTGCCGAATGCTTTCCTTGCCTTTTGTCGCTCATTACAGCAGTTTTCACATTGATAGACTACATAACTTGTGTAGGGGCAGGTTTAATATTATATCGGATGTACTCAGATATTATCTATATAAAACCTGCCCTTACTCCAAAACTGTGGTCTATACATCTGAAAATTGCTGTAAGGTAAGCATTCAACTATGAACTCAATTGTGTCAACCATTAAACAAAGCTGTCTAACTATGATGATGATGGTTAATAGCTAGTTGCTGATAGCTGATAGCTTAGGAAATAAGTGCCTGGAAATACAGCGATTTTATGGGAATAATGTAACTATGAATAGATAGTTGTGCTTTCTCCTTCAAGCTTACCGATATTCAGTTACTCCCGAACCCTTGTAAGATTACCTATTTTCTTTTTGAATTACAAGAGCGTCCTTGGCTCAGAAGCTGTTAATTAAATTTAGGTATTCTTCTGGCAGTTCGGGAGTAAGCTATATAAACACAACAAAAAATTTACTTTTACTTATCTTAACGGAAGAAAACTATTTGCTCTCTTGTTTTGCAACTATTAATCCTTCTTTGGGATCAATTCCACAATTTTTTTTAACTTTAATTAAAAGTTTGCTTTAGCAAAATATATCTTATGCAAGTTAAGCTAACTAATCGACAACAGCATATACTCTGGGCAACAGTACGTCATTATATTGCCACAGCAGAGCCAGTTGGTTCCAAAGCTTTGGTAGACGAGTACAAACTGGGTGTAAGCTCAGCGACAATTCGCAATATTATGGGCGTGTTAGAAAAAGCCGGGTTACTTTACCAACCCCATACATCTGCCGGGCGCATACCTTCCGACTCTGGCTATCGTATTTATGTGGATAACTTAATGACACCATCTGAAACTTTAGCACGAGAAGTAGAGGGAACTCTACAAAAGCATCTCAAGTGGGAAGATTGGAGTTTGGAAGCTTTGCTGCAAGGAGCCGCACAAATTTTGGCAACCTTGAGTGGGTGTATTAGCCTGATTACTATGCCACAGACAAGTGTAGCCGTCTTGCGGCATTTGCAATTGGTGCAAATTGAAACGGGACGAGTCATGCTGATTGTGGTGACGGATACTTATGAAACACACTCGGCAATGATGGATTTGCCCAGAGCAGACGAAACACTACCGGATGTTGAGGTGATTGATCGCGAGTTGCAGATAGTGTCTAACTTTTTGAATAGCCACTTGCGGGGACAAAGTTTGGTGAAATTAAATGCTCTCGATTGGAGTCAATTAGATCGGGAGTTCCAATACTACGGAGAATATCTCAAAAAATCCTTTGTGGAACTATCTCGTCGCACTCACACACCATATGCCACTCAAATTATGGTTCGCGGTGTAGCAGAGTTTTTGCGTCAACCGGAATTTTCTCAACTACAGCAAGTGCAAACAATCATCCAGCTGCTGGAAGAGGAACAAGAGGATCTGTGGCGATTAATCTTTGAGGAGCCAGATGTCGATGAGGTAGGCAAGCGGCGCGTAAGTGTACGCATTGGCGCAGAAAATCCTCTAGAGCCGATACGTACTTGTTCGTTAATTTCTTCTATCTATCACCGAGGTTCATTACCTATAGGTAGTGTTGGAGTGTTGGGACCAACACGGCTAAACTATGAAAGTGCGATTACTGTTGTCACTGCCGCAGCTGATTACCTTTCGGAATCTTTAAGTTATTTTAACAGCTGAGTTGTCAATGAATAGGTAAGTGAGGTTAAGCATAAGTATATAAACGTAGTTGCCAGAGAGTGTTCTCTGGCAACTACGAACTTTAAGCAATATTTATTCATTCTGGAGATTTGACAAATATAGGGAATTATGGTATATAAGATTATCTTTGGAGCGTTGTGGTTGGGATTTGTGACTTATGCCTTTCTCTTCGCCCCTCCCAATCAACCGGATACATTCGAGTTGATTAAAAATCTTTCGACTGGTCAATGGCAGGGTATTAACCCTCTCATAGTAGCACTCTTTAATATCATGGGTGTTTGGCCGATGATTTACAGTTGCTTGGCGTTTTTTGATGGCAGGGGACAAAAAATACCAGCTTGGCCTTTTGTGACAGCTTCATTCGCTGTGGGAGCATTTGCCTTGCTACCTTACTTAACTTTAAGAGAATCAAATCCACAATTCTCAGGTAAAAAGAATTTATTTCTATCGCTTTTAGATTCTCGTCTCACTGGCGTTGTGCTGACTCTAGGCACAGCTATTATCGTTGCCTATGGTTGGGGTGGAGACTGGGGAAATTTTGTCCAACAGTGGCAGACTGATCGGTTTATTCATGTGATGAGCTTAGATTTCTGTCTGCTTTGCCTACTGTTTCCCGCACTATTGAGGGATGACATGGAACGTCGGGGAATGAAAAATTCTCAATTGTTCTGGTTGAGCACTTTGATCCCCCTATTCGGAGCAGTGATTTATTTGTGCGTGCGATCGCCTTTAGTTGAAGTGGAAGGAGAACGACTCTTTTCCAACAGCAAGATTACTGGTTAGGGGAGTCGCGAAAGCAGAGTACGAACGGCTAATTTTACAGATGTGTTGCAAGTAAGCTTTTCACAATTATGACCGAGAAAATTGTACTTTGGCTATTTTGGATTGGATTTATTACCTACGTTTTACTGTTTGCGCCACCACTGCATGTAGAGGAAACACTGGCGCTGCTGAGGAATATTTTGACTCTTCATTGGGCAGAGATAAATCCGATCATTCTATCCTTATTCGGGCTTGTGGGCATCTGGCTACTGATTTATAGTGGTATTCTATTCTTTGATGGCAGGATGCAATGGATTCCTTTTTGGCCCTTTGCATTGGTTTCAGTGGCATCGGGTATACTTGGACTTTTGCCATACTTGGCTATACGATCACCGAACCAAGAATTTTCCGGACACAAAGATACTTTTTTAAAGCTGTTAGATTCTCGCTTTTTTGGTGTTGCTCTAAGCTTTACAACAATTTGCTTGTTAGCCTACGCTCTGATCTTCGGTCATTGGGGAGATTTTTGGCAACAATTCCAAGGCGATCGCTTTATTCACGGTATGAGTTTGGCTTTTTACCTTTTTTGCTTATTGTTTCCAACGATCTTGGGAGATGATATGGCACGAAGGGGATGGAGTTCTTCTGGGGTATTCTGGTCTGTATCACTTATCCCGCTTCTTGGTTCACTTGTTTATATGAGCTTACGTGTACCACTTCGGGATCATACCAATCAAGTACCGGAGGCACCTGTCAACCGTTTTTCGTAAATCTCTGGCAACTGCCACCAAGCAGCATGAGGATGTTCGTGATGTTCCTCGTGGTAACCGAAATGATAGCAAGCGATAAATGATAACCAAATTGGCAGTGAGATAGTTGTGGCGTGGGATGGTGTTGTGTAACCGCCGACTGGTTCCCGATGGGGCAGAAAAGTCCCAAAATAAAACAGTTGTACTGAACTTAAGAGTGACGGTATGACAAAGAAGTAATTTAGATTACCGTGAGGTATATGGAATATGTGAGCTACAGAGTGATAGACAACCATCAAAGCAATGAGTTGCCGCCAATCAAAGTAAGCTTTCATAAAATGAAAATACCAAGCGAAGAAATTTTTCTGTTCGCCATTGTGAAAATCCGGATCTGCTTCACGAGCCGGATTATGGTGATGCTTCCAGTGGTTTTTTAATAATTTTTGGTAGGAAAAACAGCTATAAAGTAATACGCATACCGATCCAATCAAATGATTGATTTTGCTGTTTGAAGGAAATACGACTCCATGCATGGCATCATGGGCAGTAATAAACAGTCCTGTGTAAAGAAATGTTTGCCCAAGTATGGCAGCTAACAAGGTCAATTTATTGAAATGAGATAAATCAACACAGAGCAATGAAACCAAGCTCGTTGCCCATGAGATCATGATTACAAGAGCAATCAGCAGCCCTGTATTAGTAGATGGCCGTGAATGCTCTGATGAACTTATTGGTAGTTGCTCTGATTGATGCTGGATCGCCGTCTTACTTTGCATGTCTGTAAATCATCTCAAAAGTGTTGTCTTGTAAATCACAGTTAACTACTGAAAGTAAAAACTCCTTTAGTGGTTAACACTGTACATTAAGCTACATTAACAGTATTTTATAAATAAATGTTAAGTTTAATTAATTTATTTTACGGATAAATTTAGAATGAAGACAATATTGATTCTGTTTAAGTCTCATTTACTACTTGAGCGGGGTTGAGATAATTGGAAAAACGGGCAGCTTTACATAAAATGTCCACCCTCGCTTCGATATCGTCAGAGCTATTTGAGACAGTTCTGTTCGTTGCTCGATAGAAACACAACAGATAATCCGTCTCAAAATTCACCTGCGAAATCGGAAAGTGTGGAAGCCCCGTCTTTTTAAAGCGGGGTTGCTGACTCTGTCGTCCGTTTTTGCCTTTGCAAATATGAAGTGCTGACTCCGTGTGCATCACAATTAGATTCAGTCCGGAAAAATAATAATTCCCCTTGTTGATTCCAAAATTGTTAAGTTTCTTAAATTTTTATAGACATTTTTATCTTAGTTGTATATATAGATCGTGCTATCTGTCTATAGTGGCAAAGTTCAACCAAGTCCAAAGGATGAGACTTTGAGTATAATATGCATCAAGTAAAGGATTGTTACGACTAGTATGTAGTGAATCTCAGACAATAAGTATAAAGAGAGACAAAGCTATAGGAGGAGAGAGGCTAATCACAACGATGCTCAGCCAATGGCGATGTTTCTCGCAATTACGTATCATACAGTCTTTGTGCAATTTTGAGGATGATTGACAGAATAGTTGCAGACTTGGGTTTCTGTCAAAGCCGCATTAACAGGAACCGAATTGATGACAAGGATAGTCATAAGTGAGTAGTTAATCTTTAGTCGTTAACTGTAAAAACTACCACTAATGACTCTCCTGGGCTTTTCGGTGCAATACCGTCAACTAAATTTTTTCCTCCTGTAGCACTCTAAAAAACAGATGATTTTCTAATATGATATTTTCGCTACTGAAATTTACTTAACAAAATATGCAAACCTTGCCTACACTTACAACTTCCAATATTGCTTCTCCTCAAGTCACAGACACGACAGTAAAGAGGCGCAAAACTCGTACCGTTAAAGTTGGTAATGTCGCTATTGGGGGTAGTAACCCCGTAGTAGTGCAGTCGATGATTAACGAAGATACCTTAGACATAGATGGTTCTGTTGCAGGTATTCGTCGTCTACATGAAATCGGCTGCGAAATTGTACGCGTTACTGTACCAAGTATGGCTCATGCCAAAGCATTAGCAGAAATTAAACAAAAATTAATCAAAACTTACCAAGATGTTCCCATCGTTGCGGACGTACATCACAATGGGATGAAAATTGCCCTGGAAGTTGCCCAGCATATAGAGAAAGTGCGAATTAATCCTGGGTTGTATGTGTTTGAAAAGCCAGATTTCAAGAGAACTGAGTATACTCAAGCTGAATTTGACGAAATCGGCGAAAAAATTGGAGAAACCTTAGCTCCTTTGGTGATTGCTTTGCGCGATCAAGGGAAAGCTATGCGAATCGGCGTTAATCACGGTTCTCTTGCTGAAAGGATGCTGTTCACTTACGGCGACACTCCGGAAGGAATGGTTGAGTCGGCCATAGAATTCATTCGCATCTGTGAATCGCTTGATTATCACAACCTGGTGATTTCTCTGAAAGCTTCACGAGTTCCAGTGATGGTAGCAGCATACCGCCTAATGGCTCGTCGGATGGATGAGCTAGGTATGGATTATCCCTTGCATTTGGGTGTGACTGAAGCAGGAGATGGAGAATACGGACGGATTAAATCTACTGCAGGCATGGCGACGCTATTAACTGATGGCATTGGTGATACAATTCGCGCATCGCTTACAGAAGCACCAGAAAAAGAAATTCCCGTTTGCTACAGCATTTTGCAAGCTTTGGGATTGCGGAAAACAATGGTGGAGTACGTCGCGTGTCCTTCTTGTGGACGCACTTTATTCAACCTTGAAGAAGTGTTGCATGTCGTTCGAGAAGCAACCAAGCACCTCACAGGTTTGGACATAGCGGTTATGGGTTGCATTGTCAACGGGCCAGGAGAAATGGCTGACGCTGACTATGGCTATGTTGGTAAAACTCCAGGGTATATTTCTCTTTACCGTGGAAGACAAGAAATCAAAAAAGTTCCGGAAGAAAAAGGTGTAGAGGAATTGATTAACCTGATTAAAGCGGATGGACGCTGGGTAGATCCTTAACATTTACAACAATTTTACTCTTCAACGACCACAAAGGTCGCCGGATTGCACAGTATTATTTGGAAATAACAAAGTATGCTCAGTCTCTACACTAATACCCTGTGTTAGATTGAGCATACTAACCACCAACTTTCCGACACTGCTCAGCTTTCACTATGGGAATTACAAGAAATGGGCTTGTTTTGGGTGCTACGGCGGTGACGCTATCAACGATCGCAGTCACAAGTTTGGGCATTCATTCGCAAGGGCAGGCTTTATTTAAAAACGATCCGAAGGGATTAATAGACGAAGTTTGGCAAATTGTTGATCATAGCTATGTAGACGGGACTTTCAATAAACTAGATTGGCCAAATGTTCGTCGTGAGTATCTAAACAAGTCTTACAGCAGTAAACAAGAAGCTTACAAGTCTATCCGAGAAATGCTGAAGAAGCTTGATGATCCTTACACTCGGTTTATGAATCCAGAGGAATTCAAAAGTTTACAAGTTGATACCTCTGGTGAACTGACAGGTATTGGAATCACAATCGGTCAAGATGAAAAGACGAAAAAGCTGACTGTGATTGCACCAATTGAAGATACACCAGCATTCAAGGCTGGTTTGTTGGCAAAAGACATTATTACTAAAATTAACGCTAAAAGCACAGAGGGTATGGATACTAACGTGGCAGTATCCTTAATCCGAGGTGAAGCGGGAACTTCAGTGAACCTGACAATTAACAGGAATGGTCAACAAAAAGACTTTAAGATCACACGGGCGAAGATAGAAATTCATCCTGTGAAGTATTCCGAACAAAAAACCCCCATAGGCGACGTAGGCTATATTCGCTTGAACCAGTTCAGCGCCAATGCTGGTAAGGAAATGCAAAACGCCATCACAAATTTAGAAAACAAACAGGTGGTGGGATATATTTTGGATTTGCGTAATAATCCAGGTGGCTTATTATTTGCCAGCGTAGAAATTGCCAAGATGTGGCTGGATAAAGGCACGATTGTCTCTACCAGGGAACGTCAAGGAAACGGCGATCGCGAAATAGCAGACGGACATCCTTTGACTAATAAACAGCTAGTTATACTGGTAGATAAAGGTTCAGCAAGTGCTAGTGAAATTCTCTCCGGAGCCTTGCAGGATAACAAGCGTGCTGAATTGGTAGGGACTCGCACCTTTGGAAAAGGACTGGTGCAATCGGTGCGTCCCTTAGAAGATGGTTCGGGGATGGCAGTCACAATTGCTAAATACTATACACCACTCAATCATGATATTAATAAGCGTGGGATTGAACCAGATGTCAAAGTGGAATTGACAGATGCCCAGCGTCAAAACCTGTGGCTCCATGAACGCGATAAAATTGGTACTCTACAAGATCCTCAGTTTGCCAAAGCCGTGGAAGTTTTAGGCAAAGAAATCGCTGCTAAAGGTAATACAAACGCACAAAAATGAAGATACACGGAAATGTAGAGACGCTCCGTTTTCTAGCGTCTCTATAGTCCGGCTTACTGTTAGCACCGCACTTGGTGTTATTTCTTTTTTCCTAAATAGACTTCCCAATACGTGGTCAGCAGAGTCGCAACGGGCGATCACTTCCCCTTACGAAGAAAATGGTCCCCCCAGATCAATCATTTCCGGATTCTTCTCCTCAGTAACTTCATTGCTAGGCATTATTTTGCATTTTCCAGCCATACACTTGACAAGATGCCAGAATTGTGCATCGTTCATGGTTGAAATCAAAATAGTTTCGTAATGAACAAATTTTAAGGCTTTGAGGTTGCTACGTTCTCAACAAATCAAACTCTCATCGGTGGCAGTTATCCTCTAGTAAAAACACTTATCGGTAGTTAAGTAGGTCGGTACAAATAAATACATGTTTGTAGTTGCGCTCGAGAGCGCCCTAGATATCAGCGCTGAAGCGCAACTACGAGCCTTTACATAAATTCATTAGGTCATGGTATTCTCATCTCCAAGGTTCCCCGACTGTAAGCCAATCGAGTCGCTCGGCGATCGCCAAGCTCTTCTAAAATAGCCTCAAATTCTCGCCAGCTGATGTCGTGCAACATCACTCTGTGTCCGGGCGGAACACTTAATTGCCGTAATTGAAGTGTTACCATTTTAACCTCTAAAATATTAAGTTCGAGTTTAAAAAAGCCAATATGGAACTATGATATCTTCTCTCCACTTCAATAAGGTGTCTGAGGCTAGTACAGATCGGCGGAAATAAACCACCCATCTGAAATAGTTAAAACCCTTACAAAATAAGGTTCTTTCTTTTTACTTTTTACTTTTTACTTTTGCCTTGTTGTACTAGGTCCTGCTGAGGTAAAGTAAAGCAGTGCTATTCTTACTTGAGTTTCTTCAGGATTCGTTTGAGAGAAGCTTTCTTAACTCGCTTAACGGCTAATGAGATATTAAGCCACTGCCGCTGTCTTAGAAAGGCTTCCGGATAATCTTCACTCACAATCTCGACTGGTAACAAAAATGTCTGGACTCGGTAAGTTTTGCCTCGTTTGGAATACTTATAACTGCCTAGTTCTGTTGCAAATACTTGACCGATAACTCCAGCTTCTTCCCACGCCTCTTTTGCGGCTGAATCAGCTGGACTCATGCCATTGGAGATGTCTCCTTTCGGAATTGCCCAGTCTTGACTATTACGGGTTGTAATTAATAAGACTTCGAGCTTCCCGTCTCTAATTCGATACGGAATTACCCCAGACTGTGAAAACTTTTTACTAGCTTTTCGACTCATGCGACGCGAACACAGATATTGCCAAATTTTAGTTTATCTCTGTTAGCCAATAAATCAGTCTATCCAAAGAACATCTTGATATTAAGTTTACAGGTGATCGCATATACAAATGGGAGTACGTTTTCACCGCAACTGCTTTTAAGAGTCCTTCCATAATCAAATCCTTTCCTCGGCCTCAAAGGTAACGCAAGGAAGTGTCCTTCGGGAGCGAATATTTACAATTGCTTTACGCTAATATTGCAATATTTTTAGGTAATATTTACACAAAATTGCTTAATAAATTCTCATTAGCTGCTTAAAATTTTGATAGTAATGCAGTTATACTCCAGTTGAACTCAGATGATTTCCATTCCTTCATAACCTTTTTAGAGGTGCTGACAACAGCGCTTCTCTCTTGAGATTGGAAAGACAGTCAATAGCAATATTTGTCACATCATCAGATATTTTTTCCGTAAATCCCACAAAAGCTATTGTAGATACTACAACTAGTACAACAAGGCAAAAGTAAAAAGTAAAAAGTAAAAAGTAAAAAGTAAGAACACTTATTTTATAAGCTTTTTACCTATTTCAGATGGGTGGGTTATTTCCGCCGCTCTGTACTAGTACCGCTGCGGAGTTCGTCAAAAGTCACTCATTCAAAAGTCAAAAGTATTATGGAATGGGCTTTTTATGAATTTGAAATGGTTGCCTTATTTCCGCCGCTTTGTACTAGCGAGTTTTCCTATCAGCATTCTACCAACTACGCTGATGAATTTGAGAAACATAGATAACGTAACCTTATGAGGCAATCTCTAGGAATTTTTCAACATGTTTTGCTATTGGTGACTCCATTGATAGCAACTTCTGCGCTTTTCATCCCACCTGGGAAGGCTGCAACTCTAGCGACATCGGAAGGAGACTTAAGTTTTACCAACTTTAGCGAAAGTTTTTCGACAATCGTAAAACAAAATCAGGGTGAGACTTCGGCTTTTTCTAACGGTGGCATTGTCAACGTTCAGAATCAAGCAAATACAAATTCTACAGATAATCCACCTACAGCATCGACTTCGGCTTTGAGTTCAGCTTTTGGTGAGAGTAAAGATTACTTGGGATTAGCAGAAACAAGAGCGAAAATTATTAGTAACTTTGATGTAGATGCTAGTAAACCTTTTTCTTTTGACTTCAACACGACTTTAGATTTGGAAACATCAATCGATCAGTCACCTATTGAAAATGCTCGAGCAATTGGAAATATATCTTTCTTACTATTCGACACTAGTGATATTCCAAAACCAAATCTTCCCGACTTTTTGTCTCACTTATTAGATAAGACAAATAATAGTATTCAAAAAAGCCCTTTAGACTTCTTCTTTCTGACAGGCAATTTAAATATTTTAAGTAATAATAATGTTATCACATATCAAAAAAGTCAAAATATTACCTTAAGTAATGAATTTAAACAGTTTAGTTTTGAAGGAAATCAAGAAATTGCTCAAGTTTCAATTACAGGTTCTTTTCAGCGTTCCTTTAATAATCCAGCTAATTTAACATTAATAGCAGTTAGGAGCAATCAAGCGAGAGTTGTTGCTCCCGAACCTTCACTAAACCTAGCTTTAATCTTATTCTGTGGGTTAGTTGTCGTTGCTACTAAAAAAAGACATCAAGCAACTCATCGGTAAAACAGCAAGCCCTACGTACTTTCTGGTGAGAGTCGTCTTTCGTCATTCGTCATTTGTCTTTTATCACAAATAATTAAGGAGCGAGGACAAATGACAGTTTTAACGAAAAGGCGAGAGAATCTGCTCTCAAGCACAAATGATTAAAACTCCACTTGCGGAAATAGAATTGCGTATATTCCCGATCTATGTTGTATAAACAGGTTGCAATTAGAAACAGTATCTACTATAATTGGAAAGTTCTGTATTCATCCAGGGGTGCCAGCAGAGCAGATTATCTATGCTGTTATGGTTCTGCTTAACTATACCCGTTTGCGTTTGGGTCAAATTAGCTGCTTCCTTACTTACCCTAATGCCATTGATAAGTTAGAGGAAAGGGAAGCAGTTGGACGAGTCAGCGTCAGGAAAGTTTTGCCAAAATTGTTCAAATTGCTAGGAACTTTGCATCATTGCTTAGTGTCAATCACTAATGATGCAATCCCCTTGATAAGTTCCACCCCATAACGCGAAGGCATCTAAGTCTTCTGCGGCTTCAGCATCCCTTTATTCATTGTGTTACCCTTGGCACAACAGACTAACTGGATGTTCGGCTTTGATGAAGTTATCACCCAATCGGGTGCTGACCGCTTTCTTGAGAGTTGATATAATTAGTGAGGAGAGGTTAATTGCTATACAGAGTAGCACTCCAAATGTTTATGTCGGCACTTAGAAATCGTAAGTGCGACTGTAGACACTATTATATAGATTGTCAGGATGAATTTTTGGTTCCTCAATAACAGATTGAATTGGTTCAGATACGTAAACACTATTGAACTCGTGGTTGGGATGAATTTTTTGCTCCTCCACAACTGCTTTGACAGCGTCAGATGCGGCTAGTGCCTTAACACCAGCAGCAGATATTTCAATTGGAACCGAACCTAATACATCAGGATCGGCAAGTTCTTTGCCGCCAAAGTCCTGGATAATTTTCCGAATATAGTCTAAAGCCAGCTTTGCTGAGTGGCGTATTGCTTCCATCGCCACTCTTCTCTCAGCACGCGATAACCGCGAGTTATTCCGTCTTCCAGCTTGCTCAACATCCAGAAAGACGATCACGCTCACTTTCTGTTGCGGCGCTAAATTTTTTAATCGACAGGCAAACTCAGAACTGATCTTGTTTTTAAATGGATTTTGTTGATACATAATGATACAATCCCCAAGATGCTCCTTAACTAAGAGCTTTTAGAGCGTCTAAAGGTTGAACTAAGCCCCATCCCCAACGATTGTCTGGGCGACGACCGTTTCCCTTCGGGTGTGTTGCTGTTTTCTTTAGAACATCAATTATATCTGTTATGTCTGCTGTTGGCTCAGCTGCCATTAGTAAGGCAGCAATGCCTGCAACGTGCGGGGTTGCCATAGAAGTGCCATCCATGTAGTTATATTCGTAGGTTCCATGTGGAGTTTTCGTCGGCGGTATACAAGAGTAGATCTGACCACCTGGGGCAACAACATCAGGTTTTGTTACCAAATGTCTCAGTTCATCTCCTGGGAATACGAGGCTTGCGCCGCTACTAAAGAAAGCGACATCAACCTGATTGTCTGGCAGCTTTTCTATTGCACCCACACTAAAGGCATTGTAAGCATTGCCAGGTGAGCTGGTATTACCGTGGTTTTCGTTGCCGATCGCCACTACAGGTAAAATACCATACTGCTTCACTAGTATGTCAAGTACCTCAGCGAATAATGGTTCGTAATAGCTTAAGCCTAAGGACATATTGATAATATCCGCTCCTTTTTCGATCGCCCAGGAAATCCCCTCCAATAAGGTTCGCAATGTCGTATCGCCGATCAGCACACCACCGACTAACAAATTAGCTTGCGGTGCGACGCCAATAGAAACACCTTTTGAGGTCTTACCGCCGACGATCGTGCCACAAACGTGAGTCCCATGCTGTGCGCTATCAAAGGCTGGAGATGCACTTATCCTCCTCCCTAGCGGATCGATAACGACAAATTCTTTGACTCGGTCTTTAAGTGCTGGGTGAGCCGCATACACGCCAGTGTCAAGCACCGCTACGTTGATATTCTCTCCCAAGGTGGTTTCCCATAGCTGAGGAATCCCTAGCTGTTTCAATCCCCAAGTGAGGTTATCTTTGTGTTCCAAAGCAATTAATTCAGAATAATCAACCTTTCGGGGCTGAATAAGATGAATTTTCTGATTGGGTAAAACAGCAACGACATTAGGCTGTTCTGCTAAGGCTTCTAGGGTCTTGCGAGTTACCTCAACCGACGCCACTGGCAATGCACCAGATCCAATGGTAGAAACTTCTAGCAGTCCATCCCGATAACCCAAGTCTTGACTTGCTTCTTGATAATCATCATGAAGCTCTTTAGCTGCTCTGATGGCAACCCGTCGTTGAACTTGAAGTTGCTCCAGGCGTTGTTTGAGTTCACGCAGACGACCCCGTGGCGGCGAACCCTCAATTTGCGGTGTTTCGTAGATCACAATTGCATCCCGCTTGTCGTCTTGCCCCATTTCGGCAAGGAACGGCTCAAAAGCTGGGGAAATTTTATTTTCTGGATCCACTGCGATCTACCTCCTCTATTTAATGAACGTGAACTCGATTTTTGACTATAGTGTAATTGCGGAACTTTTCTTTTACCCTGTGTTTAAATTTTCAAGACAATCTTTCCTGCTCGGATGTCCTTACAGGGTCGAGTGTAGATGCTGTCTGTCTCCAACAGTAAATTCCACTATGCCAATCGGCATATGACAAAAGGACGATAACGATCCCCCTAATGTCCCTTCTTGCTTTTAAAATAGCAAAAATTTCATCAGAACATAAATTTTTGTGCTATATTTGACTACTATTCCTAAACTAGGTTAAGCATTTTTACTGTCAGTCCTAAATTGTATTCAAATAAACATAGATAGTTGTTAACTTTTAGCAGATCGCGACTTAGTCATTTTCACGAGCGCAAAATAAGTAACAAGCTTAATTGTTCTGACTAAAACACAGTTGCGATTACCCAGATTTCAGTCAAGGCGGTAACGACAGAAAGCTTACATTTGTAACAATTGTGACTATCGATAAAAGCCCTGGTAAGATTTGATGTCTCTCGATGCAGGAAAAAGACATCTGGCGATGAGAAGAAGTTGCCTGAGTTATACAAGCAAGGCTAAGTTCGAGCGGAAGTTTTCTGCGCTCGAACCTCTCAATGCCTATGCACGCTATACAATCTGCTTTTTGATTTCCGGATTCTTATTCTAACACATGGAACATAGTCAGGACTTTATACCTGACTATGTTGCTCCACCTTCTCGTTCAGCTAAAATAACTGCAGCTTGTTGTAAAAGTTCATTTTGTTCAGTCTGAATTTCTTCTAGCCTTTGGGATATTTCTGCAAGTTTTTGCTGCTGCTCTTTATAAATAGATTGAGAGGTAGCAGCAGGTAAAGCTAATAATGTTTTATCACTCTTTTGCTCATTTCTCAATTGTTTAACAGCTAAGGTTCCCAAATTGCTAAAAAATAACAAGCTAAAGTGAATAACAGCTTGAAGGAATTTGAGAGGAACTCGTAATATTGATAAACTAGCTAACTCAATTAAACGACCAATTGCTTTAATAATATTCCAAACTAAAGCTAGGGTGAAAAGCAGTATTATTAAACTGATGATTGGGTGGTTAACAGCCCAGTTAAGGATCTGGAGTAGCTGTAAAAATCTTGGGTGTTCGCTAAGCCAATTGTTTAGAGAAGAGGCGATCGCTGTTTGAATAGCTTCTGACGTTGTACTCTTAATTTGATCGGCTGTTTGTACTGTCTGTTGTAAAGATGCCTTCGCTTGTTCAAGATTTGTGGTTACCGTATTAACTGCGCGATCGCTTGCTTGAGTTGCTGTTTCCTTCAAAGCCTCTCCAGCTAGCTGCGCCGATTCAGTTAAAGAGTTAACTCTTGCGTCCACAAAATCTTTCGCCTGCTGAAATTTTTGTAAAAAACCTTGAGATATATTCATGTTTCTAGGTAAATATAGTAAATGGACAGTATTAATCTCCATTTCCATTTTTGCAAATGCTATCTTAAGACTAAGCATTCTCTACAGGAACATGGCAACATGGAAAGCAAGTGAGGTAAGCTCTAATGACAGTCGCTAAACCAAGATTTTCAACGTTTGAAGCCTATTTAACCTATGACGATGGAACGGATAATCGTTATGAACTCATGAATGGGGAGTTAGTTGAGTTGCCACCAGAAGCTGAACCGAATAGCGCGATCACTACGTTTATGTTAGTAGCGCTGATGAATGCAGGTGTTTCACTTCGCCTCATTAAGCCCTATACCTGCGAAATTCAGGTTCCTGTCATTCAAACAGGAGATACCCAGAATCGTTATCCCGATTTGGTGGTTCTTGGTGAGCAACATTTAGCGCTTACCCAGAAACGCCTGACAATCACACTAGATATGCCACCCCCTAGACTTATTATAGAAGTGGTCAGTCCAGGAAAAACAAACCGCGAGCGCGACTACACCCGTAAACGCGTACAGTATTGCGAAATAGGTGTCTCGGAGTATTGGATTGTCGATCCTGAACAGCAAACAGTTTTAGTGCTGGAGTTGCAAAACAATCGGTACGCTGAAGTAGGGAGATTCAAAAGCAGCGATCAAATTGTTTCTCCTCATTTCTCAAGTTTAAAATTAACCCCTGAAGAAATCTTTGCTGTAGCACAATAAATAGATATGGAGTAGCAATAAATTATGCGCGACTCCGAAATTTTTTGTAGAGATGCTCCGCTTTGTTGCGTCTCTACCCTTAAGTGAACCTTATTAAGTTTTAAGCAACAAAATACTGCTTCAAAGTATACACAATGACATCAGAAAAAGGCGTGTATCGTCCCTCGCTATCTAATTGCTGATAAGCTTGCACAAACTGCTGTATTTCTGCATCAGTTAAGTCCTGAACAGTCTGCAAGGTAGCGTCAATCGCTGTACGGCGGAGTTTTCTTAACTTATTAATATCGAGTGCAAGCTTTTCAATTGTTGTTTTAGCAGCTGCTCGCTTGTCAAGATCGTCGGTTGGTAAAATTTCTCCAAAACCAGAGTACTTAAAGAAATCCTCACAATTTGGATCTAAGGGTGAAACCATCAGTTCCTCGTCAAACCAGGCACGTTTTGTATGTCCGCAATGTACTGGCACGCGAGGTTTATTTTCATCTTCTCCTTGACAGGAAACTATAAGATTTGTGTACTCAAATGTCAAGTTTCTGTAAACACTTTTAGGTTTGAAGTGTTCGATATGACAATTCTGGCGACTGATTGGTCTACTACAGTAGCAACAGATGTATCCTTGTTCTTGTAACAGTGATTGGTACACCTCGTTTTTTACTGGTTGGCTGAAGGATTTCCAATCAGGTGTCCGACTACCAAGCTTCTGCTTCCACTGAGTCAAGCTACTCGGTTCTTGACTTTTTTTAATATGTTTCATCGATTGAGAATTTCCTTACGCCGAATCAGTACATCTGCCCTCACAAACTCTGGATCGTCTTCGCCTATTTCGCCCGCCAAATCTTTACGCAATTGGCGAGCACTATTGAGATTTCCCTGTTCGATCAATCTAAACAAATCGCGCAGACTATTTTGGATTTCTGGTGGGCGTTCTGGAACACCCATAATGTCTTCTAAAATACTATTGCTATCTCTACCAAAGGAACTTTCTGGCTGTTCAACAACAGTTTCATCAGATGTCGCTTGCAGAAGGTAAAGACTATCAGGCTTGACGTGACTCACTACTTGTGGCGAATGAGTGGTGATGATGAATTGACAATTGGGGAATGTTCTTGTCAAAGCGGGAATAATTTGCCGTTGCCACTTTGGATGCAGGTGCAGTTCAATTTCATCAATTAAAATCACACCGCTTCCTTGGAGTGGATCTTGATCACCAGGGTTGGCGATCGCCAAGCGCCTTGCCAAATCTCCTACCATTGCCAGCAAGCATTTTTCCCCATCCGAGAGTTGATTGACGATAAATTCCTGTCCCTGTTTTTTGACAGTCATTTGCAGAGGCGATCGCGCCACTCGTAAATCTGAAAAATCTGGTTGCAACGAAGCGATCGCTCTTCTCACTGCTTCCAACTGTTTGTCTCGATAGCCGGGGTTATCTCGCCGTAATTCATTCTCCAAGTCTTCTCGGTTTCTAAACCATTCAAAGAAGCCTTTGAAATCAATTCTGCCTCCAGTCAGTGCTTGATCGTAAGCATTAATTTGCTTTACTAAATAATCCGCCGTAATCTCCAAAGGCATATCCAGAACAGCACGATTAACCGGATAGTAAACTGCCACAGGAATGCTGGCATTCTCATTTTGAGCTAACTGACTCTTAATATAATCAACAGCCGTTTGTAAATCTGCTACACTATCTTTACTGACATCATCAGCTTCTATCTGAGCAAACACTTGCGACAACGCTTTTGTCAAATCGTTACTACGATTCAGTTGTTGCAAGCGTTGATCATCTATATCTACTAGTAAAGACTTAATAGCCTCCAAACGCATTTCACCTGCACTTTTGGCTGATTTACTACCCTCTTTATGCTTATTAACTAACCAAGTGAATTCTCGTCCTTCCTCAAGAGAAACTGTAATTTCAATGTCCGTTTGTTCGCTACCATTCATTATGTCTTGTTCGCTTAAAGAACGAGTGGAATCAAGACTCTCTTGAATTCGCCCTGTAAACTTTGACAAGAGAATAGCGAGACAATCAAGAATACTTGATTTTCCTACTCCATTGATCCCCAGCAGTACAGTAGGCTGGTTTTCATCAAATAAGAGCGTCAAATCGCCGATTCTACGGAAAGAAGTCATTTTAAGACGCTTAATTTTCATTGGGAGTTAAGTCGGTGTGATTAGAGATAAGTATATTTACTACCATTAATTCTTAGTCATTTGTGCTTTGACTAATGACCAAGAACTATTCTAACCAGTTACATTTATTTATGCCGACTTACTTATATCGTTCCAAAGGATGATTTGTGAACTAAAATCTTAGATACCCGACTTCTTAAAGAAGTCGGGTATCTCATTTTTCACCAATGATTTAGGACTGCTATATATTGGCTGTGAACACTTAATAGCCAACGTACAATAATTTTCCTTCTGATTGCTCAAACTACTATAATTAAGCTAATTTGAGTGAGATAACACCTCTATCAAAAACCTGGTTATCAGTACCGATCGCACTAATTTCTATTTTATCTGAATACACTTCATAGGCAGCAAAACTTAACTTTGAAGCCGAATACTCTGTCCAATCGGAACGTCCTACAGGACGAGTATCTGCACCAGCACCACTGATTAAATAAGTTGTGCCATTGATAGAACGAGTCCGCTCATAATTGTGTTCATGACCATTAATGTAAAGCTGAACATTATGTTTTGCCAACAAGGGAGACAAAGTTTTAATAAAAGCGGGATTACTGCCATACATACCAGATGAATAAACTGGATGATGCCCAAATACAACTTTCCAAGGTGCATCAGAGTGGCTAAGTTCCTGTTCTAACCAGACAAGCTGATTTTTCCAATCAGCATTAACGTTAGTATCGAGGGCAAAAAACTGGATTTGATTGTGACGAAAGGTGTAATGGCGTCCATTCATATTAAAACGGGGATATTTGACTTGCAAATCGCCATTAGCATTGCGGATATCGTGATTTCCCAAGCAAGCTTGAAATTTAACATTCTGACTCAATAGAGGTGCATAAGGACGCTCAAACACCTCACCAATTTTTTCCATCTCCCCATTAGTATAGATATTATCTCCAGCCAAAATCACTAAGTCATAAGGATTTTGGCTGTGATAAACATTCATTGCTTTGGCGACAGCATACTGAGTTTTTTCGCCGGTGCCTGTATCCGATACGGAAACAAAACGCAGTAACAAATCTTTTTTAGTTGGAGTTGCAGCGGTTGCGATGCTTGGTGTAGCAATACTCGCATTGTTGCTCCGTCGAGCCGCATAACCCAGAAATCCCACACCAATTGTGCTAAGGCTACTTAAAAATAAAAATTGACGGCGTTTAAGCTTCATAATTCACCAAGTTCAATATGTAGGAAGTTTAGCTGAAGCAAAGAATTAATTGTACTGAATCATAAGTAGCATCAATCCTTTTCCCAAGTGCCGAATGCATCAAATTCAATATTTACACTAGACTCAAAACTCAGCACTCAGCACTCAGCACTGTTTTAGTGATACATTAGGGCAAAGGAGGCAGCAATAAGCATTACACGTCATTTGTCCTTGATTCGCTGCTAGCGGTGAAAGTTCCATGTCACAAGACAATCAAAATTCCCTACCACCTTCAACCCCCGAACCGGAAGCGAATCAGTCTCAACAGATGACTGATAGGATAACTCCAAGAGCCCGAAAACCCTATCAGAAAGTCCAGCCATTTTGGAAGGCAAAAACTATCCAAATTTTGAGAGGGACAATTGGGGTTTTAGAAGCAACAGCAGAAAAACTAGAAACAGTACCCCCTCCCGGTTCTGAAGCAACCCCCGGTTTTTTGTCACAGCTTCAGTTACGGTGGAATACAGCTTTAGCTAAAATTCGCTCTTTATTGCCAGGAAATTTATCGGCTAAGTTATCAGATACTACTTTAACAGGCGTCATTGCGGGAATTCTTGTGATTTTGGTATGGACAAGTTCCACCATTTTCACCAAAAAACCTGTAGAGGTTGCAAATGTTCCACCTCCACAGGAAAAACCTCCTGTCACGATCACAATTCCACCCCAAATAGAAACACCTTCCACCCTACCTGTGGAGGAAACACCGCCACTGGCTGAGGAACCGTCGCTACCAGAAGCGGAACCAACACCAACATTAACACCAACACCAATACCAATACCAACACCAATACCAACACAAACTCCAACGGTTATATTGACACCAGAACAAACTTTGATTGCAGCTATTGAAAATCAGGTAGCGGAGGTTAGCGATCGCTTCGCCTCTGGATTAATTCAGTCTATTCAAGCTAACTTCCGCACCAGTAGCCTGACAATGAAGATTAATGATAATTGGTACACACTCGAACAATCACAACAGGATAAATTAGCTGCACAAATGCTGCAACGCTCTAAAGAACTGGACTTCACCCATCTAGATATTATCGATACCCAAAACAGGTTAGTAGCGCGGAACCCTGTTGTTGGCGATCAAATTATAGTTTTCCAAAGACGCATGAGCAATGAAACATTTCAGTACAAATGATGATTAGTGAAATCACTTTAATTAACCGTTTAATATAGTTTAATTCTGTATACCTTCTCTAAAATATAGAAATCCCAAATGATTTGTGAGAATCAATGACGCTAGAAACCCGGTTTCTAGTACTTATCGTTTGAGTCACATACAGAATGCCATCACCCCGACGATTCGGGCAAGCTTCTCCCAATCTTGGGAGAGGGGCTGGGGGTGAGGGCGAGATTGTATGAGATACAATTGATAACCGCTATAATTCTTACAAACGATTTATAAACGCTGTAAGTCAGTCTGCGGAAAGGATTGTAGCAGTAATATATTTGCTAAGCCTGCTTCAAAATTCTCCGTTTTTGTGAAAACACGCCAATTCCTGCAACTAAACCTAACCCAAGTAAGGCAGATGGTTCAGGCACCGGCTGGTAACTACGAGCTATTGTTGGACTACCTGTTTCAAACCCAGTCTGACCACTCTTGTTGATGAAAACAATCTTGTTATAAGTCACTTTCGTGTCCGTGGGATCAGCGAAAAAGTTTAGGAAAGCAAAGGGTTCGGCTGAATCTTTACCCTTAAATTTTGAATTCGGATTGCCATAGTAGCTTTTAGCGTTCGGCTGCTGATTGACAAGATTGATGACATCTGCCGTTGTAAATTTTTCTAAAAGGTCGTTACCCGAGTAAAAGTCCAATTCATTATTAACGTCTGCAGCTGACCACCAAAATCCAAAATAGCGTTGTGGATTTGTTAGAGTTAGTGTCGATTGAGTATATGTTGCTGGCGCTCCTGATTGACCTGGCTGGACGAGCAAGAATTTTCTTGTACCATCAACACCGCCATACTGATTTGCTGCCACTATATCTCCTTTATCGTAGCTGCCAATTTTGGGATCACCAGCAAATGCAAAGCCATTATTCTTATAGCCTGTAGTTTCAGAGTCAAAATTTTCTACAAAAACACCTGTTGCTCCAGACAAATTATCAGTAAGCTTAGATTTTTGAACACCAGGTGCTTCTATCGTTACGTTAAACTTAGGAGCAGCCATCGCAGGTTGGGATACGATAGCAGCAGACAAAACTAGACTCGCAGCAATTGTTGATTTGGTGAGAGAACGCTTCATAGTAAATATTCTGTTCTGATTTAATGCGAGTAGATCTGCACTTTGCAATTTGTGAGTGTGGTAACAATGCCTATAAATGCATTAATTACAAATACATTGATTGCTAAAGCTCAATTACTCAATTTGGATTTATCGCAGTTCTCTCCTTCGCTCCAGTACACGGCAACCCTGCCTGTCTGTGTTCAAATGAATTGAGAATCGCCATAACTTATTTGTAACTTGGGTATCTCTCAGACAAAATCCACAAACATACGTAAATTTATATAAAGTGTTATCTGGTAAAAAGTGGGAAAGTGGAAAAGATTGTGTTAAATCAACTTAGAACTGAAGCTACAGATAAAGTTTACGAAGAAAGAACTCAGTGGTCAGAACACATTCGCTCTTCTGTAAACGATCCAAAAACCCTCACAAATTGCTGGAATGTCTAATTGCTGTACCAACTGAGTGAGGAGTTCCCAGCCTGGAGGAGACAGATGTTGAGTTGCAGCCGTGTAGCCAAAAAGAGTTGTGCCGACAATATCTGCACCCGCAACACGAGCAGCGATGTCTGACGACAAGCCGCTGATACCATTTCACGAAAATCTTGATACTATTTGCTCCCCCTGCTCCCCCTGCATCC
>CALMVQ010000310.1 GCA_937873135.1 uncultured Scytonema sp.
AAGCATTTTTAAAAAATATATTAATATTTTAGCACGTTAAGTACGCAAGAGCCGGTATGCGGCATTACCTGTTCAGCGTCAAGCCAGGAGAAGCACTGTTGAGTACTATGCAAACTGCTGATGGACAGCGAATTCTAGCAGTGTCCGCCGAGGAATGCGAACTTTTGCAGCTACCCAAAGAACAGTTCAGCCAACGGATTGCTAACGCCGATCCTGAGATAATCGCCTTGATTGAAAATTGGATTGATAAATTGGGTGCGGCGATCAGCGCGAACTCTTGTCTTCTCCCAAGGGGAGACGCTACGCGCTCCGAGCGTCAGGGCGGTTCAATAAATTAAGCCTTTTAGCAACTTTTGCGTAAGTCCTAATACGGACAAACTAATAAATTGAAATGGGTGAGAGTTTAGTGGCTACCTATAAACAGTTTCGGTCAAATACCGTAAGATCGGGAATAAGGCTTTAGGAGTGTTTTAGCTTGATACACATAAATGACGTTGACAATCGCTCCACCTCGACGAATTGGTATTGTTTCAATTTCGGTTAGACTGCTAAAGTGATTTTTATAGCTAGCTATTAAGTCCTCTCTGTTGTGAAAGGCCGCAATCGTTACGTACAACGCGTCTTTTCCTAGCCATTGATCGCGTCTTGACCAAAAAGCAAAGCCACGTAGGTCATTACCAAGATCAAAGCAGGTAATTGGTATATGGGATAGAGGACTCAGGGACATGGCGATCGGTCCGCCAATGTAATATCTATTGGTGAATATAAAGCTAGAGTTTTTTAAAGCAGCACTGAGAACAGGAGATTCAGCAAAACCGCGCCGCAGTTGCTGAATATCAATGAGTTCTGTGGAGGCATCGTTTTTGGGAGACAAGAACCCTCCCATAACGGCGTATTCGCTGGGCTTTTGCACTATTCCTGCTGTCACTTGCAGCAGAGCAATGAGTAAAACAGTAGCGATCGCAATTCCCGAACCCAAAAGCCATCGGCGCACCCAAAGTCGGGATTGCTGCTGCCAAATCATAGCCTGTTGTCCTAACAGCAAAGTGATTCCCCAAAATCCTGGCATCGACCAAGCTGGTAAAATTTGCTGATATCCTCCTATAAGAGTAAACCCTAAAATTAGGGGCAGGGATACCCATAAAATAAATAACTCTTTCGCCTGGAAATCTTCTTGAGATTTAGCTGATTTGTGAGAAAAAAGTTGTGTTGTGTGCGAGAACGCTGATCGCAAACTCATCCACCATAAAGGAAATCCGATAGTTGGAAATAGGTAAAAAACTTCAGCTAATGAGACGGCTCCTACATCCAGCAGATTATAGCCTCTTTTCGGTACTGCTCGCTTTGATTGAAAACGAAAAGATACCCAATCATGCTGTATATTCCAGTATAAAATGGGGGAGATCGTGAGGAAAAATAAGCATAATCCCAGCCATGCCCAAGGGGAACGTATAACGGCTCGATGAGGTGAACTGGTTAAACAAAAACCAATTAGCCCTATACCTAAAATAAAACCGTGGTATTTACTGAGACAGGTTAATCCTACCAGAATACCAAGGATTGCTAAACGGTAGCTGGGAAGGTATAAATGAGATGAGTAAAATTCATTTTTAGTCCCACGGTGGGGAAAAAATTCAACGGCTGCACAATATAAACTGGCCGACCAAAAAAACATCAGTGGACTGTCAGGTAGAGTCAAGATGCCAAAGCCAATTTCAAAAATTGGACTGATTGTGGCGATGAAGAGAGTTAAGTAAGCAGCTGTGGGAGAGAATAACCGCCTGCAAGTGAGATACAACAGCAGCAAACTACCTGTATACCAAATCAGTGTTCCCAGGCGGATTGTAAATTGGGAGACAACTCCAGTTAACCAAGGACCAAAACCAGTTGTAAGCGCCACAAGAACTGGATGATCGAAATAGCTCCAGTCCAGATGTAGGCTGTAAAGATAGTAGTAAGCTTCATCAAAGGTAGGGTAAAGCCAGAAAGCGATGAAGGCTCGGAATACTAGTCCTCCAAGCAGTAACAAAAGCACTGACTGATTATTTTTTTGAGCCAACCATTTCTCGGCTGTTTGCATTTACTTATAATTCTAATTGATTTATACACAAGCTGGTAATCCTTTCAGCGACTTCTTGCATGCATTCGGTAAAAGTACCATTATTCATTTAACATGGCAAAACAAAATGCCCTGTAAGCTCTTTATCCAATACTGATTCGATCAGACGAATTCAACTTTAGTCTTAGTTCCGGAACCCTTGCTATGAATTGAGAGAGATAGGGTGCTTTGTCTCCTGCACCAGCAGTGAAAAGCGGGTTCACTCCTCGCTGCTATCTCGCGCCGGAACAGGCGTTAAAATAATTTGCGTATTCGCTCATTCGCGCTATGTATCTGAAGCGGAAATATTTTCTTTTTTTTATAAAGGATGCATTCTCTTGCTTATTAATTAGATAATTTTCTACTCTCTACAAAATGCTTGTGGGTTATGATTCAATTCTTGTATTGCGTTCTATACGACTTAAAAGATCGATAATTGCTATCAATGATTGCGTACTAATATATACAGTCAAACAAGCAATTAAAGCCCATATTAAAGTAAATAAAGTTAGAAAACCCAGTCCATTTGCGCCTGATGGAATTTTTGAAAGGCTGATAAAACTTAAAGTAGTATAAGTTGCTGCTAAAAAATAACCTATATATTGAATTATTTTTAACGCTGTAATAAATCTTGTATAGAGTTTATTTTGATTGTAAATACTGGGTGGTGAATCGCTACTCATAAGTATCTATCCATATTTTATGAAAGTTGATATGTTAAGAGACAAGGGATAGAAATTAGAAAGAATAATTATCATGTATACTGATATGTTTTGTAGATTGAACCTTTCCCTACTTCCTCCTAGTCTCCTAACTTTGTTGTTATGCGCCCACAGATTCTTTAGCCGCGTACATGACCTCTACACTGATGACATTTATATGGCGTTCCCGAGCGAATTTCTCAGTATTTCGCTTGACTTTACCACGCACAAATCCAGGAATCTTGTTTAATTCTACTTGAGCTTCTTTATTCCAAGAAAGATCAGAATCAGCAGAAATACCCTTAGTAATCACTTCTTTGGTATCATGTCCACCAAAGATTTCTAATAGGTGATCTTCCATTCCTAATGTGAAAGAATTGTAGACTAAATCGGCGATTTGATTAGTGCCTTCATAACCCATAAATGGTTTGTAACCAATAGGGAAGTTCTGGATGTGAATGGGTGCCGCAATGACACCACAGGGGATATCCAAACGCTTACCAACGTGACGTTCCATTTGCGTACCGAAGATTGCAGAAGGTTCGACGCGAGCGATCGCATCCCCAATTTGACCGTGATCGTCGGTAATTAAGACTTCATCGCAGTATTCGCTAACTTGCTCACGGAACCAGTCGGCATCGTACTTGCAGTAGGTTCCAGCCCAAACGACGTGAATACCCATTTCCCGTGCCAGAACTTTGGTTATGGCTGCAGCATGGGTGTTGTCGCCAAAAACCACAGCTTTCTTGCCAGTCAAGTTCTGACAGTCAATGGAACGAGAAAACCAAGCAGCCTGAGACACATACAGAGTTTGTTCTTTGATGTAGTCTTCGTAATCAACATTCGCACCTTGAGCGTTAATTAATTGCTGAATTTTCCGGATACAACGAGCATTTTCTACTACACCCATTGGCGTGATATCTACATATGGTATCCCAAATTCTGCTTCTAGGTAATGCGCTGCCATTAAACCGAGTTCCCGATAAGGCAACAGGTTAAACCAAGCACGGGGCATATTCTTCAACTCGTGAACAGAAGCACCTTCTGGGATAACTGTATTCACCTCAATTCCTAAATCAGCCATCAACCGCTTCAGTTCAACGCAGTCGTGTTGGTTGTGGAAGCCAAGGGTGGAAGTTCCGATGATGTTGACTGAGGGTTTTTCCGTTTTGTCTGTTGGGAGTTCCCCCTTTTTACGAGCTTTCTCAATGTAAAATTGGACGATTTGATGTAGAGTGCGATCGGCAGCTTGTAGTTCATTGACGCGGTAGTGGTTAACGTCTGCCAGCATCACATCAGACTTTGCCTCGATCTGCGCTCGTTCCACAAAGTTTTCCAGGTCTTCTTGTAGAATGCTGGATGTACAGGTAGGTGTCAATACAATCAGATCTGGGCTTTCCTCCGTATCTTTACGGGTGATGTTGTCTACCACTTTTTCTTGGGAACCGCGTGCTAAAACGTTGCGATCAACGATACTGGCTGTCACTGGGGTGAAGTTCCGCTCTCTTTCTAGCATTGAGCGCATGACGTTGAAATAGTCATCACCCAATGGCGCGTGCATGATAGCGTGAACATTTTTAAAAGAACTGGCAATCCGCAAAGTACCAATATGAGCAGGACCCGCATACATCCAGTAAGCTAATTTCATAAATGTGTTCTCCCTTTTAAAAGATGGATTATCTAGTACTCGATCTTTAAATCGTTTCTGATTTTCTCAAAACTTGCAGCCTTTAAGAAGTGAGAACTCACAATATTTTTATTTCTTCTTATAGCCAGAAACGTTTTCACTAATGGGACTTTAGCATATAACTTCAACATTACAAATGTTCTTTAATTGAAACAAACTTTAATATAGTAGCAATGAAGATGCGCGTTATAAGAAAGTAGGCTGAAAACCCCTGAGAAGATCAGACCCTAAGCGTCTTTATTTCGTACTTTAGGCAGCCTCTGAAAGCCCATAGCAGCCTTAATGCCGCCAGAAAGATTTTTTGACAAAGCTGATCAAATTCTGGGTTCTGACAAGTGAGGTGTGTGTTCTGTGTGAGTAAAGTTGTTTAATTCAGTTGAGTCGATACTAATTCTCCAAAAGCCCTCAAGTGCACGTGATCCAGGCATTGGACGATTACCAACTAAATTATTGTCATAATCTAATCCAACACTGAAGACTCTATTGAGGGAAATCTGTCCCAGTCTTCCAAAGCCTTCAATATTGCTAGGGTCAGCGATCGCCCGATGGTTCAATCGTATCGTTGTTTGAGAGTTATTGGTAAAATAGATTGTGGCTCGATGGCCTTTGAAGCGCACTTGAACATCGTAAACCCCTCCTGTCGCATAATAGTAAGCTTTGGCAGGCAGCTTTCTATCATCAATATTTCGCCCCTGATACTCAACTGCCAAAACAGGTGTAGTCAGCAGCAACAGAGTAGGCAGGACTAACCCTAAGATTTTCATTTCACACAACGTATTTAATCGAGTAATATTTTCTAAGGTAATTCATTTAGCCAATCCGAGTGAGTAACGACTAGGTATTAACTTTTAGTACGACTAGTGTCATATCATCCGTGTTTTGTTTATCAGTACCAATAAATTGCTGTACTTGGTCAAACAGGTAATCGAGAATCTCCTGAGGTCCCTGAAAATACTTGCAAGCCAAGTTAAATACCAAAATTAGGTTTTCTTCTTCAAAGCGATTACCACTTGCAGCCGCAGCATCGGTCAAACCATCTGTATAGTAAAGAATAATATCCCCAAGTTCTAATTGTGCTTGACCGTATTCATATTGACTGTTGGCATCTAAACCAATAAGCATTCCCAATGTATCCAAACGCGTCACTGTTTTTGTTGCTGCGTGCCACCATATAGGAGGATTGTGTGCCGCATTACTGTAAGACAAAATCCTAGTTAGGGGATCGTACTCTGAGTAAAACATGGTGATAAAGCGGTAGGAATTTTCCAAATCCGCATACATCACTTGATTGAGATTTTGTAGAATCCGTTCTGGGGAGTGCCCGTGTAGCACCTCTCCGCGCAGCATTCCCCGCATCATTGTCATGATTAAGGCTGCGGGAACACCTTTGCCCATAACATCGCCAATGACCAAAGCCCAACGATTTTCTGCCTCACAGCCTTCGTCACTTGATTGAAACTCTTTGTGATTGGTAGTAGGAATAAAGTCGTAGTAGTCGCCACCAACACGATTAGCTGGTTTACAACGTGCGGCAAGAGCGACACCTGGAATTGTCGGACATTGACGTGGTAACAGTCGCCGTTGAATTTCTGCGCCAATTTCTAGTTCTTGATCTAAGCGTTCTTTTTTCTTGAGTTCTACATTAAGTTCGTCATTTTCAATTGCGACTGAGGTTTGATCTGCGACTAACCTGACTAATTTTTGTCTGGTTTCTGTCCATGCAAACTCCGGATCGCGGCTTAAAACATACAACCACCCCTTTTCTGTATGCTTCACCAAAATAGCTGTGCCAAAGATTTGTATGCCCGGTCCCAGATAGCGGTGCATGTAGTCATCTAAAATGCCTGTGGCAGTTGCTATGGGGGGAGTGTTTGGCAAGATTTTGATTTGACTGCTGAGTGTCTCAAGTGCTTTGCGGATATTTTTCCGCTGGCGACTATCTTGCCAGTGTAATTGTTCTAACCTGACTTGACCGTTGGGTTTGTAGAGAAACAAGGCGCTACCGTCTGCATCTGCAACTCTGGTTGCCATCAGGGGAATTAATTCTAAAAACTGATTTAGATTATTAAAGCTTCTGAGAGCAAATCCTAGAGAACTCAGCAAATCTTGAATTTTATTCTGTTCCCGGTGCAACCGTGCGACAAGTTCTTTCAGCGCCACCACTGGAGTGACATCCGATACGGCGCTGTTACTATTAGTATCCATAGGTTCAGGGGGCGGTTGAGACACTGGCACAAGTGTTATTGCAATTTGAATGGGAGGATAATAGATTAATTAAGAAATTCTTTTGTTTTAGTATTCAAAGACTGTTATGGAATTATATTCATGAGTTTAACAAGGGTATAAAGACGTAAGGGTTCAAGCTTTTTATCATTCTGTTTACTTATTTCTACTGGAAATCAACAAGGAAATTTTCAGTAATTTACTTATAACAAAACAGCAGTTGTCACGGCACTCCGGAAAGCTTGTTAATATCTCATAAATTTATTAATAAATCATATACCCGTAGGTAGAAAAACTGAGGATTCTCCTCACCTCTGTTACTCGTGTTTTTTTGAAAATTATTTGTTTTCAGAGAATATTTACAGGCAAGTAGAAGGATTTAGGAATTGTATAGACGCGCTGCTTTGTTGCGTCTATACAGGAGACATGAGTTAGAATTGCTATTGGAATTTGTGGGTGCAGATGAAGTTTGGTAAGGTAGCAAAACGTTTTTAAGGGGAGTGACATTTCATAAAATTTTTGCTTTTTAAAACCTTATACCCAAAGCATGATAGTCATTTTCAGGAGAAGCCACAAAGCATCGCGTCTCGACAACTCCTAACTCCGATTTATCTAACCACTTAATAGTGCTTCAACAAATTCGTAGCTGGAAAACGGTCGTAAGTCTTCAATTCCTTCACCTGCTCCAATAAAGCGAATAGGCAAACCAAGCTGCTGCACAACAGCAAGGGCAACACCTCCCTTGGCTGTACTATCTAGCTTAGTTATGACTACACCACTTAATTGAGCAGCTTCGGAAAATACTTCGGCTTGTCGCAATCCATTTTGCCCTAAAGTCGCGTCTAAAACCAACAGTGATTCTACTTTTGCGTTAGGAGCCTTTTTATCGATAATTCGACGGATCTTACTGAGTTCATCCATCAAGTTTTTCTTATTTTGCAGGCGTCCTGCGGTATCTACCAGAAGTAGTTCTGTGTCTCTGGCGATCGCCGCTGCAATTGCATCAAAAACCACAGCAGCAGGATCAGTATTCTTACCAGGATTGGCAATCACTTCCACACTGCTTCTTTCTCCCCAAACCTTCACCTGTTCGACAGCAGCAGCACGGAAAGTGTCTGCTGCTCCGATCAAGCATTTGTAGCCAGATTTTTGACAGAGGTGAGCAAGTTTACCAATAGTTGTTGTTTTCCCAGCACCATTCACCCCAGTGATTAACCAAATATTGAGGGTTTCTTTTTCTGGCGAAAAAGCGGTTTTGGGATATTTTTTCTCAGGCGCATCCAACATCTCCTGAATGATTTGTTTAAGATAAGCGATCGCCGCATCTGCAGGTAGGGCTTCTTCGCGGAGCTTTTTTTGGAGTTGATTAATAATGTAATCTGTTGCCTGTACCCCAACATCAGCTTGCAAAAGCAACCCTTCAATTTCCGACACAGCCGCTTGGTTGAGTGGTCCTTGACCAACAATCGCCTTCAGTTGGTTTGTGATGTTACGACGGGTTTTTTCCAAGCCTTGGCGAAGCTTTTTGAGCCAAGTTATTTCTTCAAGAGAAACATCTTCTGCACGCCTACCTTGTGCCGCCAAAACTTCTGCTGACCACAAAAATCCTTCATCAAAGTTCATTTCCGGAATTTCTGTGGCGCTTTCTGCTGAGTGTACGATTTCTGGTTCGGGGACAGCGATCACACTTGCTATTAGTCGTTCCTGCTTTGCTTGCCGTTCTGCTGCTGCGCGTTCCAAGAAGGAGACAGGGGAAGTTGGTTCGTTTACCTCTTCAAGTTGCCTGTCTGCGGCTTCCTCTGCAACGGCTTCACTTAAGGTTTGTTGCGCCTCGCTCAGTGTAGTAGCACTTTCAACTACAGACTCTTCTGCTGTGCTGACTTCACCTATACCCTGTGCTTCAGCTTTGTCTGGTGGTGTTTCCGATGGAGCAACAGATGAAGAAATTTCTACAGTCTGGGATTGTTGCTTTTCTTGAATGTTTTTGTATGCTGCCTTAGCAAATGCCAGCAAGTCAGAAGCCGCCACGTCTTGTGCCTTTTCTGTTGTTGGCGTTGACGTTGCTGCTTGTTCTGCTTGGGGTTCTTTTGCGCTAGCATTTTCTCCCTGTTTCTCTTTAGAGGAGGAAGAATCGTTATTTTGACGACGAAACCAATTAAAAACCATAATTTTACTAAGATTTACGCCTAGTAAATAAATTTAGCAAGCTGTGAGGAGACAGGAGACAGAAGTGGGTAGTGGTTTAATAGAGATTACTTGTGAGTAAATACGCTCGTAAGAGTGAAACCCGCCCCTACAGAAGTCATTATCTCTCTGCTCTTGGGAGCGCTCTTCTTAAGCGTTCCCTCTCCTTTATGTCAAGACGGACTACTCGCTACTTCCCGCTTCTGCTGCTCTGTAACTCGGCGCAAAACACCATTGATAAATCGATGACTGTCTTCTTCACTGTAGCGTTTGGCTAGTTCTACAGCTTCATTAATAGCCATGCTATCGGCTAATTTAAGAAACTTCATTTCTGCTACAGCAATGCGGATGATATCTCGGTCGATTTGGGCAAGACGAGCAACCTGCCAATCGACTAAAGCTGTGGAGATCTCTTCATCGATCTCATGGCGGTGTTCATCGACTGTCATAATAATCTGTTTAGCATACTCGCGGACTTCTTTGTCTTGGTTGGCTAGCTGAATCAGTTCTGGAAACTCGACTGCTGCCCCTAACTGGTTAATAGCTGTTTGGGTGTAGTCGATCGCTTCTTTAACCATTGTTCTCGCAGTGTTTAGGTCATTAGCGCGAGTGTGGCTTGTTAAGAGGCGATCATTACTGCGTTGAAGTTCAGCTGCCGCATTCTCCAGAGTATCTTGCACTTCTGCTCTCAGGGTGCGGACTGCAGCTAACACTAACTTAGGCAGTAGTTGATCGTTTGCCAACTTATCCAATTTTTTGGGGTTTACGGGTAGTTGGCTAATGCTTAAAAGCGCCAATTCACGAGCAATCTGACGGGGTATACGCTCTTTCATAAAAATGAGGAGTTAGGAATTAGGATGTAGGAGTTATGAATCTGACAAGAATACACTCTTCAATGATTCTAATGACTAGGACAGCGATTGATTGATCAAACAATACCGTTGAGATCAGTATCCACCCGGAAACCAGGTTTCTCCACCTCACGCTACCTTTAACTCAACCGTATTGATTGATAAGATTTAGCTATCTGATAGCTACTTTGCTTATGGAAGGTTAGTGTAACAAAATCTTGCGTTTATGAATTACAAATTCTTGTAACCAATCCTTTATTATACTAATAATACTAACATAATAACGAAAATTATATAGTTTATTAATAATGAAACTTTTGAATAGTATGCAATAGCGCTTCTTTGGTAGAGACGCAACAAAGCAGATCCTCTCTCAATACTGCTCGGTTAAGGCAGCAGGGGAGCTCTTGAGAAGAGAGCTCTTGAGAAAAGAACTGACTCACAATTACTATCCCCCCTGCACCTCTGTACAGAAAGCTCCCCTGCAAGCCAAAACGAGTAAATTCTTATCCGAGCAGTATTGGATCCTCTCTAGATCTATTGCTCCTTCTTATTTAGCGGCTGTAGTGCCGAGAGGGGTAGCTGTATCTAAAGAAGGCTGGGGAAGATGCTTGATTTCCCAGACTTTGAGCAAAATTAGGTATTCATAGAAGGTCTGCAATGTACACCAAGCAAACCCGGCGTGTCCGTCAAGAAAACCACCGAGAAGAAAATACATATAAAAAAAGCGTAGCATCGGTCTTGCGGGTAAGCGTAAAGATAAATCTTTCAAGGCGCGGCGTCGTTCTACTTCCGACTTCCCAAAGAACAAATCACTCCAGTCAATCTTTTCCTTTTCTAGCTGACGGAGAGTTTCTTGAGCTTCATCTGTGGAGTAACGGTTGTGCTTTTCAATCCAACGGCTCAACCCTTTACTACAAGTGTAGTGAGGATAGGTTTCCTTTAAAAAGCTAGTTGGCCCCGCACAAACTTCTCGTTCCGTATGACCATAATCAGAAAACCAAACTTTGCCGTGGCAGAAAAGGCGTAATTGATAACGGGGATACTGGGTACTGCGACGAATCCAACGATTCATAAAAATAACTCGTTCAGCAACGTAGTACCCGATGTAGTCTGAGCGTAGACTCGCCTTGGTGGCTTCGGCAAACAGTTCTCTTGTCATGCGTTCGTCAGCTTCCAGAATGTAGACCCATTCGTGCTTGGGGGGAATTGATTCTAGCATCCAAGTGCGCTGACGACCGTGGCTTTCAAAAGCATGTTGAACAACCCGAACAGGGTAGCGACTGGCAATTTCTACCGTGCGATCGCTACTACACGAGTCCACGACAATAATGTCATCTGATAGCATCGCCGACTCAATACAAGCGGCAATATCGAGCTCTTCGTTATAAGTCAGTATGTAAATTGAAAACATTACCCAGTAATATAGCTGTTTTATCTTTTACTAAGTAGCGCTCAGCACCAGAGAATTCAGCCGTCAGATAAAAGCTCTGGTGCTTGTTTTGTGTACTTTGTTTAAACACAACTCAGTATTCTTTAATCAAAATAAGTAAAAATAAGTAAAAAGTCAAAAGAAATTATTTTCACACTTTAATTAATATCAATAGTTTTCTCTCCCCACGCCTGTACGGGCGGGTTTGACATACTCTTCGCATGTACCCAGATGTTATCTATAATTAAACCCGCCCCCTACCTACTTCTCATCTTGCCGGAACTCTTTTACCACTTTGTACGGCACCCATACCTCTTATTCCTGCCCAACCGATGATAATGTAACCGATTGATAGCAGTAAACTGCCGATCCCAATTCGTAGTCCAGACTTCCAGGCTACGTCTTTAGCTTGTTTCTCGTCTTCTTCTTTTCTGTTACGAATTTGCCCTAATTGTTGATTTGCCTGTGCTTGAGGATCTGCTTGCTGAGCAATAAATTTATCAAGTTCTTGGGGATTTGCCTTAAATTTCTTGAGCAATTCTTTCTGCTGTGCAGGAAGGTTGGGGTTATTCAGTGCTTCCTTATAGCGCTGGTCGTCTTTGAGTAAAGTAGTAAACTGTTCTTTGACTTGGCTTTTCTGTTTTTCAAGTGCAGCTTTGACTTGATCGTTGCCTAATTGAGCTTCTACTTGCGAGAGTTTGGTTTTTAGTAGGTTTTCTCTTTGTTCTGCATCCTTGTTGATTTGAGCCACTGTTTGGTCGCTTGCTTGACGCACGTTATTTAAGTGCAGGGGAAAAATTAGCAAAAACATCAACCCTAAGACGGATGACAAAATCAAGGCGGGGAATCTCAAATCAATACCTTGCGGACGACCATCATCAGGAGTATCAATCCAGTATCCAGCAAATAACAAACTAATACCAATCATCGGTACAATGCCCCGATCCACAAGCGCTGTTGCTAACTCGATTAGCCACCCCTTGTTAGTAGGTTGTACGGGAAACAACAGAATCAAAAAGTCCACAAAAAATGACAAAATTAAGATAATTCCAGCCACCTTTAAGGTGCGGCTGGCGTTCATAGTAGCAAGACTGTTGTTATTCATATTTTTTTCTCTTAGTGAATAAAATTGATAGTCCTATTTAAAGTTACTGTTCGATTGTTCCCTTGACACCATCTGTTGTTCAACACCAATAAATTAGGTAAATTTAGTCATCTTTCGGTTGCTAGATATTTTACACTTTTTAGTCTGAACTGATACCACGCTAACAACTGTAGTTCAACGCGTCTTCAGAAAAACCACAGTATTTTTCTATATTTAAGTGTGGGGAGAGGGGAGCGATCGCTCTTAGCAGGGAGAGGTGATCGTAAAAATCCTTCTCCATGACCCATTGTCCATTACCTATTACCTATTACCTATTTTAAATTCCGGTATTTTTCCCAAATGGGTAAATCTTCCGGTCGGTCGATATCAGCCAAATAAGGTAGGTAAACAACAGACAAATTGAGGTTTTCGGCAATTTCTACGGTTTGTTGTAACACTTTAGCAGTTCCCCAATCAATGTCAATGAATAATTCTGGGATAGGATACTGCAAACCAACCAGGTAATAGCCACCGTCCATCGCCGGCCCTAACACGAGATTGTAGTGGTGGAGTTTTGCAAAGGCTTCTGCAAGAATATCGGCATTGACATCTGGGCAATCAGTGCCAATAATCACGGCGTTTTCGGCTCCCGATTGAAAGGCAGACAAGAGACTTCGCGCCATTCGTTGACCGAGATCGCCATCTCCTTGCGAGTGGTAGATCAAGTCAGATCCCAGCCAACCTTGCATCAGGTGTACATCACCACCAGCAAACCGCACTTCAAATGATATTGCATTGCTTTGCAATTGTTTCACCTGCGTCAGTGTGTGTTCCGTCATTTGACGATGAAGATCGGCAGCGCCTTTTGTTCCCAAAGCGGGGATCATTCGGGTTTTTGTCTTCCCTGCTTCTGGATAACGCGTGAAAATGATTAGATGTTGTTTTTCGATGGTCATTTGCGGTTTATCGATATAGATCCCCGACTTCTTAAAGAAGTCGGGGATCTTGTTTTTCACGAGGTACAAATGTACTATAGTGAGTTTAAAATTGCCATAAAATTATTTACCCACACCCTTGCTTAATAGCAAAACTTACCATTTTCATTAACCGCATCATGATCTTTTCCCATTCGCATTGCGCCGATGATTGTAGAAATATAGACGCAGCGCCTAGCTGTACCACCGTTCTGGCTAGAAAGGTTGATTTGTCCTAGAGTTCGGAGTGAGGTGTGGGTACACTCATTTCCAATATTGTAGACGGGACAGCCTTGGTAGTTAAACAAAACCCGCCACGGACCAAAGAAAGTTTGTTTTCGGATTGTTGTTTCATTTTTACCAAGAGAGTTTGGCTGTTTATCAATATGAATATTTGGCTCAAGGGTATGCCATAGGTTATTGTTAGCTTGGACTGCGTTGGGAATGAATAGTCCTGCTGCGTCTGCTGGATGAACCGCCCATTGAATAACGCCGTTTTGTTCGCGAAAGCTGGCTTGCCAAGTTAATTTGCTTTTGATGGCTTCGCTTTGGGCTTGGCGTATGGCGCGGTAAATTTCATCTTGAGCAGTATTGAGGCGAAGAGTGTCAATAAAAGCCAGCCAACTCGGGATTGCGATCGCACCTAAAATACCAATTAGGACAATCACTACTAAAATTTCCAACAGCGTGTAGCCGCCATTAGAGGAAGTTTTTCTAATATTTGATAGCACGTTCAAAAAGAAAAATATAAAAATCACTTATATTTTTCTTTTCTGATTAGCTTTCAAACATCCGGATTTTGATAAGTAAATCGGTACAAATAAATAAAGGTTTGTAGTTGCGCTTCAGCGCTTATATCTAAAAAGCTAAAACGCAAATATAAACCTTTACATAAATTAATATAATTTGTTTTTTCTGTAGCAAGCTACTTACTACTTGATTTTCTTATTTTTATTATTAAAATTATTTCTATTGCTTTAAATAGCCATCTTCTTCAATTTCAGAATAAGAGGAAAACGTGAGTGTTATTCATACTTTATTTAAAACAGCTATATAGCACTTATAAATCAGTTGTGAAATGCTCTCTGCTTCTTTTCTTAGTGTTCTTATCTTATCTTCTCTCCGAGACGCTTCCTGAAGGGTCGCTCCGCGAACGTATTTGTCGTTAGACTTGGTGTCAGCCAAGGAAACGGACACATTGCAAGGCTGAGAGAACCTCCTACGCAAGTTCCTATCATTTCTTAATTACATGCATTTGGACCATAGAGTGTAGCACCTAGTAAGGTTTTCACATTTACGCAAGTTTTAGGATTATTTGCAGTTCGAGGCGTGAATGTAATGTAACCCAATTGTCCACTCGCCACAGAACCATCGTAATTAAACTGCACTCGATAATATTGATTAGAACTTTGACTCAATGTAGACGTAAATTTTATATACTTAGAATCTTTCTCAATTAAGGGTTGCCAAGTTGTCGTTGAACAACTGTTATCAGAAGGAACAGGTTGCACAGATGATAAAACTTGGGTACCATCATCACTGAAGCAAACTTGCCAGGAAGTTTTTTCGCGTTGAGCATTAGCTTGAGCATTACGTATTAATGCTAAGGTTTGTTTTTGTGCAGTACTTAAACGCTGTCTATTCATGAATCCCAGCCACCCTGGAATTGCGATCGCTGAGAGTATGCTAACCATAATGATGACAACAAGTAATTCGATGATAGTGAACCCAGCTTCTGAAGACATTGAGAGCGATTGATTGTTCATCTTTTATGTCAAAACTAGTAATTATTGAGGAACTTTATTGATAACACCACGCATAAGTATTTGAGTTTGCAAAACTGGACGAAAATTATTCGATGTTACGCCTGGTTTTCCGTTAGCATTACCTCTAAGATAAAGAATTGCGTCTTGGTTAAGACCAGTTGGAGTCGTTGCTAATACTGTTGTTGTTGGCACAGCAGACCTTACACAAGCAAAAAAGCTATTTGAGCTAGCAGTTGTGACTGTAGCCTTTGGACTAGGGACATAGTTTCTAGTTGAGTCACATGGAGGAACAGTCACACCAGTTGCATTAGGAGCATCGACAAAATCTACTAAAACATCAGGAGTATTTGTTGCTAAGGGAGAAGTAGCTTGCAAGTTAGTAGTAGTATTAGCAGTAGCATTAATTTGAAGAGGCCATGTTTGAAAAATAGTCCCGCCGTCTTTTGATGGGTCTACATATCCTTCTGATAGTATAAGGTTGCTAGTATCTTTATACTTATGTAGTGTATACCTTGTGATCCTGGATTTTCCCGACCATATGTTGCTAGAGTTCTCAGTTGATTGTAGATAAACCACTAGTTCATACGTGCGACGTCTTATTAAAAGGTCGTTGCATTCTTGTTTTAGTGCATCAGTAGCAAAAGCGCTGCAATTGGTGGGCATTTGATCGTCAGGTATTATTTCTGGTTTCCAAAAAGCTATGACAGGTGTCTGATTAGCAAATGTTGGCAGATAATTTGCTAAACCTGGGCAATAATTTGCGTCTTGAGGATTCCCTTGAGCCGTGTTTTGCAGACAATTACCGTCATAGACATATACAGCTTCTCGTAGTTCTTTTGAAATGAAATCCGAAGCCCTTTGCATTTCTTGTTGAGTTTCATCGCGAGCAGCTTCTCTATGGTCTATTTGCAGAATCTCTATGACGAGTGATAGTAGAACTACAATTATTAAAGAAGCAATGATAATTGCCACTAAAAGTTCTATGAGGGTAAATCCTGCTGTTTTGCTTTTTTTAGAATAGACCCAGAACCAATTCAACAGAAATTTCAAACGTTTTGCGGTCATATTTATTGAGCCTGATTAAAACAGCAAACACTATCTACAAATAAAACTAAGGTGAAGCAGATGGTGGTGTTAAGAAGTTGTTATATTGAGTTAAAGAGTCTTTGATATCGCTACGGACTATTGGGGTGTACATAACAGCTAAAGGGAACTTTCGCTGATTTCCCTGCTGTGTCGTGAACTTAAGGGAGGCTTGAGTCGTTTGCAAACCAGATTGACCTTGAGCTAACGCTGAATAAACCCTTACTCCCATCTGAAAGGCAACGGCTTGTGCTGGGGTTCCAGAATTTATTGCTCTAGTGCGGAATGTTTGGACGTAAAATTCAGGTTTGCCATCACCGTTGATGTCAACGGGACAAGCATTAGACGAAGCAGGGGTAGTACATGTTGTTGTAAATGACGTAGGTGCAGGGACTGCATCCGGTAGACCTGTTCCCCCATCAGGCGGTAAATCGTTATTAATGTAATTTCCCCTCTCGATTAATACTCGTACTTGATCGACTTGACGTTGAGCCAGTTGCATTGCCTGTTCAGCTTTTTGATTTTGAACGCGAGTACCTACTGCCAAAAAGATTGGAGGAGTAATTGATACAACAAGAACAGTAGTGACGATGATCGCCATTAGAGATTCTATGATGGTAAATCCCTGTTCAGAGTGGCTTTTGGCAAATAACTTTTGTAACTCAACATAAGTTTTGAGTTGTCTTAAGCGATCTGAGTCTCGTCTTCCTAGTAGCATTTTATTCTCCTTTTGCTTAAGGCTTTAAGGACAAGTGGCAGCAGGATCAATACGATTAACAGTATCTTTCATTGCACACCGCAAATTCTTCACATACGAGTCGTCTAAAGATAATTCACGGTAAACTTCACTTCGAGTTGTCCCGGAAATGGCAAAGCGCTGAGCTACAGGACCGGCGGTTTGATATTGTAGAGCGACATCATAACCCCAAAGGCGGTTTGGCGGCTGGTAGTACCGTATATATTCGTTTAGCGTATCAGGGGTTTGAGTAGGTTCCCACGCATCTTGGTCATAACTACCAGTGGCTTGAGTGCTGAATCTTAACTGTATGAAAGCTCCAGACAAAAAGAGATTTTGCCCACCCCAGTTTTCAATCATCCGAGGGAAGTTGTGGAAACCTCCATAAGACTGCCCCCCTTGAGACGGGATAATATTTTGGACGATTGTCGCATTTACACGAGTTTGGGTCGCAACACCAAGACATTTCAAACTTGTACTGCACTTTCCATCTACATTTGCGAATCTTAAGTAGGTATCAGGGGAATTGCTATCACCACTAGATAAGACTTTATATTCTACCGACGTATTACCAGCAGACTTGATGTAAATTGGTGTACCATTTACAGAAACTTGAACAGGAGATAGGGGATCAAAGGGATTTTCTCGCACCCAATCATTGTTAGCAGATGCTTTATTAGCACCAAATACTGTGTTGTTAGTTATGGGAAAGTAAGGACGGTTTTGGTTGAGATAAGAAGTCCATTTTGCTCCAGTATTGCAACCATATTGGTTCGCTATGTTTAACGCAGGAGGAGTCGTTGAAGAAAGAGGATCGGAGCCAGCGTAGATAATACCGTCCTCTAGACTGCCGTCACAGAAGTTATTTGAAAGGATAGTGACAGCATCACCAAGAACCTCAGTCGGACGCCAAAAATCTCCTGAGGTTGTAGATGTCGGTACGGTAGCAAATCTATTATCTTTTGTTGTTCTGTTGTAGAAGTTGCTCCAATCATTCAGAAGCTTGCCATCAGGTGAGTTGCCTTTGAACTCCTCCACTAAACTGCTGGTATTATTAGTTCCATCAGTGCTATGGAGGTTAAAATCTCCTTGAATATAAACAGGATTATCAGAAATAAAAGACATCCCTGCAGAGCTATTACCGCGATTTATACTAGAGCCATTTTTCAAGCGGAACCCATAAGGACGACGATCTGGATCAGGAAAGTAGTCTACAGGTTTGGTCGTAATACCGTTGTTGGTTGGGTTGACTGTACTGATATCTGGATCTTTAGCACTAGTAGGGCGTGCATCCATCGTCGTTGTTCCTGTAGGAACTGCAGGTCGAGCAATCCCATCTTCCCTGACGGCATCTTCCCGAAAGGCGTAGACAAGACCATTAGGAGGAGAAGCGTTAGTATCCGTGGCGGTATTGTCGTTAATCGGTAGCCATGTATCACCACCTGGAGCGTTTGTATTTCGCAGCAGATTTAGATCAAGATCTAACGTTCGCACGTTCATCATCTCCCGACCGTTAAATAAGGCGGCATCTTTGAAGGCGACCTGATAGTATTTGGTGTTGTTACTTGCATCAACATACTCAACTAAGTTGTTTAAGTTGGGCGTGTTGCTATTCGGTAAGCTGTCAGGCTGACCGGGAATGGTGCTGATACTGCTAGTAACGTCAGTTTTGGGAATATTTCCAGTACTTATCTGTGGATTATTTGGAATAATACTGATGCTTGGTAGCTCTAAGTCTGTTACAGCTTTGTAGATGTAAGGAGCACCAGTTATTGGTAATATATTATTAACTGCATTGATATATAGGTCAGACTGACGAGAATCGGCGTGAGCAATCGTTGGGAAAATGTAATACAAAGCATTATATTTGACTGTAGAAGCACACAGTTTATTTAAACCCTTTGCTAAGCTATTAAATTTTATTAGGTTACAAGTATAAAGAAGATTATTTTTTCTATCTAATTCTACTTGTTCCCTTGTAGCAATTAGCCGCGCTAATTGAAGCAACTGTTTCTTGATAGGAAAGTATGTAGTGTTGTTACTGCTAGTAATGTTGTCATCCAGCACTTTTATAGCTTGATCAGGATTGGGTGGATTAGTTAGAGGAACATTCACGGATGAATCTGATAAAGCCTTATCTAAATTATCTAGAAGTTGCGTACTACCGGCTCCCCAGTTTTGACCGTAGTCATAGCTGTTAAGATAGTTAATGTTATAAGCTAGCATTCCCAATAAACAATTCGCCGTATCAACGTAGGATTTATCAGAAAAATTGGAGCCAAGATTTAATAGGTTAGGAATACCCAAGCTGGAGATCGCTCTCCGCAAATTAGAAAAATCCCCATACTTTGTCAATTCAAAATAGGGATGAGTTGTTGATCCTACTGAGGGGACTGCTGGTAATAATGCCGTATCTTGGGAAGCAGGAAAGGCACCATAGGGATCTCCAGCAAAGTATGCCAGGTTCAACCGTGCGTTAACTAGAGCAGTATTGGTGACCACGTTGTTAGGAACACTAAACTCCCAACCATTCGTTCCTCTACCTGTAAAAAAGTCGTTAACTAACACAGAACTGTCTTGAGGAGTACCACCGACGTTAGCTTTGAAGTTCATGGTTTCAAACGTGGCACTCCTTCTGAGTGTTTCTGCAGTGCCTGGATGAACCGTACTTGCCAGACAAGCAACGGGGGTAGTTCCACTTCCACTTTTGTAGTGATAAACGGCAGTCGCTTGAACAGCAGCGACATTATCTTTTTGAGTGCGACGCTGAATAAACTCATGTTCTCTAGCAGTTGGCAAGCTCGTTGCAGTTCCCAGTGAATTGCCCAATTCCAGCCTTTGTCCCACAACAAGTCGCAAACCGCCTTTGACTGCTCGTCGCTCCCAATACCCATCTAAGCCCAGAGCTTCTGGACTTGTTGGATCTGGAGGCGTATCCCTAGTGAGGGTGCTGTAATTGGGGTCTGTGGTGGGGATATTATCGCCAACTTTATTACCTGCTGGTATCTTAACTTGACTACTGGCAAATGGCTTACCATCATAAGTCGGACCAGGTCCGTAACGGTTATCAGCTCGATAAGTGTCATCTAGATAAGGTGGAGTAGCTTCTTCATTGAAAATTCTTTTAGATGTAACTAATTTGCTCGTTGTCCACTGTGGATCTCTATAAGTTGTATTCGTTTTATCTGTACCTCGGGCTTGAAATTTATCTTGTGTAAATAGAGCAACTGGATCGAGCGCAAGACTGTCTGGCTTAGTTGTACTTGAAGTTGCATTTGTCTCAAAAGAATCCGTTACAGAATCTGAATTTGACGTAGTTTGCAATGGTATATTTAATGTACCCGTACTATTTGAGGGAGCAATGCCATCTCCGTTATATAAGTCAAATCGTGATACACCGCCGAAATTTCGGTCGTTAAGTCTACCAGCGATGAATTGACCTTCAAAAGTGGGATTACCAGAAGTATCTAAATATCTGCTAGCTGTTATTTTAGAATCGCCGGCTGAAGTATTAACACAAGAAACTGGGGAACTCAGTAAGTATCCTTTAAAGTTTGAACTACCTAAAAAGAGACTACTATCGGTGTGCATAGCTCCGTTCCAATTAAATTGTGGACCATTGAATACTTCTAAATCGTAGCGGAAGTAAGCGCCCCATTTGTTAGCTTTATCCGCTTGTCTATCCTGTTGTAATTCTAGTGTTGCTACACTTCTATTTGGTTTGTTTGGGTTGTCAACAACAAAGGCAGTAACTTGAAAAGTTTTAGCTAAAGTAGCGGAAGTAATAGGCTGCCAATCAGCTTCATTTGAAGATAATGCAATAGTAGTACCACAACTAGTCCTTGAATTGTTAGTATTGACTGGTCCATTACGCACAACACAATAACTAGCTTTGTTGGCAGCAGCATCTTTTAGAGTAGTTGTATTAGTTCCAGTAGTTGTTGCTTGTTTTTTAAAAATAATTGAATAAGCAATAGTTTTATTATTTTGTGTAAAATACCAGCCAATACCAGAATTACTGTTAGCGTCTTGAAAATTTACTAGGCGTGTCTCATCAGGTAGAGTATAAATATCTGAACCAGAGGAGGGTGTTTCAAGCAAACTCTGTAGTTTTGAATCTGAAAGTACTCCAGAAGGTTTTCGAGTATCTTGTCTGAAAAGATACTCAAGCTTTGCTTTGGCTCGGTCAATTGCTGGCGTAGCTGAATTGTAAATGACCTGCTGCTGACGTTCGCTAATCACCTGACTGGTACGAGTGAAAGTACGAAAGACTAAAGCTGTGATTACTAAAGTCACAACCAGGATCAACATAACCGTTGTTGGCAGAACAAACCCACCTCGGCGTTGCTGATGAGAGTTTCCAAGTAAAATACGTAATAAAAGTTTAGTATTTAGAATTATTGGAGCTTTGCCTGATTTGACAACTCCTCGTAGAAAACGGCTGAATAGTCTGGTGCAGTTGTGCAAAAAGCGGGTAAATGCTCTGGTTCGTTTGTGCTTGGTCATGGATGCGCTATTACAACTAAGCTAAGAGTACCCTCTTGACTTGCAAAAACTATCACTGTAAAAGTACAGAAACTTGATGAAGCTTTTGTAAGTTTTGATAGCGTATTTTCATGTACCTTAAATTTCTCTAGATAATATCTACGGGATGAGAAAGACAAATTTAAACCTTAATAGTGATTAAGGTTAATTTCTGCTTGTTTTGCCATTGCTTTCAACCCTTTAATATCCAAAGTTTTGATTGCTTTAGTTTCAAAAGAGAGATTTCCTTGAGACTACTAAAGATGCATGGCTGACAAGTTAGCTTGCTGAACACTTGGTGCGACGGTGGGAGTGGGAAACAGGGTAAGAGCATCTCAATTAGGCTTGACTCATATCTTGCACCTGGAAATTTCGATGTCAATTCCTTGACTAAGTGCTA
>CALMVQ010000311.1 GCA_937873135.1 uncultured Scytonema sp.
GGGGCAGAGAGCGGGGAGCGGAGGGGAAATTCTCCCCCTGCACCCTGCTCCCTGCTCCCTTTCCTCCTACGGATTTCCGGCTGAGGCTTGAGCGCAGAATGAACACATCTAAAACACCATACCCAAAATTGACGAGCGAGCGCAACCTTTAACTTTTCTAAAAATATCGGTTCACACTTTGTGATACTCAGAACTACAGTTACCGACACACCTGTATTCTGTCTGTGACCATTACTACCTTTGGGGGATATACTTCTAATGGTCACCTCAACTGGTTGAAACTGAATTTGTCGCGCTTAGGTTCAGAGCCATTCGCCTACTCCCTACTAATCACCAATTCTTGCAGCAACGCGTTATTCATTTGTTCGATCTGCAAATCATCTTGTTCTAGTAAGTTAAAGGCGTTGTGTACCACTGCTTTAACCGATGGTGGTAAGGCTGAAAACTTTACAGTATTAGTAATAACGAGACGACAACCGGGATAGGGAGTAAAGTCTATGAATGGCTGCATACCCGACAGAATGAGGATGAGGGCAAGTTCAGTAATCGGATGGTTCGGTTGATGGTTGTCAACTCTTGAGTTAACTTCGGATGCCATGTAGCCACAGAACCAAGCGAGACTGTCAGTATCATTTTGCAGCGAGGCAGAAATTTCCTCCAACAATTTCAAAGCGATTTGTTGATACTCACTGGTGGGCAAGTTGTCAAAAATAGCATCTAATGCTTCTGGATGACGTTTTTTGCAATGGCTTACGACTTCTTCAACGAGATTGTCAATAATAGCGGACATAATTTTTTATAAGTGGATTTAAGTAGACTATATTGTAGTTAAACTTGCAAAAGTGGTCTGCTCCAAATCTTGCACTTGTCCATCAGAATGTCAATTCCCGTGACTGCGATACGGATGGCAGCCGTTGCGATGCGTCCTCAATCCAGAGTTTTGGAAAGCTGCAGCGACACGACAGTCGGGGGGTACCAAATCCACCTGCCTGAGAGATACAAGAGAAGGCGAGGTATACAGCAAGGAAAGGTGATGTAACAATTCTCAGCCTCAGAATTACCAAAAACGTCAGGATTCATGTCTGCTTCCTGCGCTCCGGATGGCAGCTCCTGCTAAGGGCATCGCATGGAGAGCTTGAAAGAGTGAATTTAATTTACTAGCACTACTAGTTACATGTCAAGTGTCACTAGCAAATATTCTGGGAGAATTAAACAATTCATAGACATCCCTTTCTAACGCCTGAGTTATGTACCTTAGCAGCTTGAAGGAGACACTTGATGGAGCCTTTTCGTTTCCTTGGGGATGCTCCAAAAGCTGTATATATTGCTGAGATACTTTGTACCCATACAAATCCTGTACAATTGCCACTAATGCACGGCGGGATACTTTACCTCGCATCGCTTTCAGCCTTGTTCCTATTTCTTGATTCCACTCTACAGATGCGATGAGATCGAGTTCTAGCATAATTAATTTCTTACTAGTATCACTTGACATTGACTGAGATTTTTTTATAGTGGTACTAGTAAATAATAAGTGATCGCTGCTCAGGGGGAGCCATAAAAATAAATATCCAGCAGTTCATTCTAGATCTCTCGTCGTAGTCGCGAAGTCTGCCGGGGGATCTTCCCAAGAGCGAGCTTCGCCCAATATTCGGACATACGGCTGGATATTTATTTACTGGTAAGTGCCTCAGATGACGACGCTCGCAATTTCCCTCCACTTAATAAAAGGTACCTGACCAATGCCTTCTACTGCTAGATTTGTGGCTATTGCCCATACTCGCTCCAATTACACTTATTCCGTCTTTCATCAGTCATTACTGCATGAAAATAATAGCGAAGACTATGCCTTGAAGCACCTTTACAGTCTTGAGAATACAAAAGTTCTTCTTGACAAATGGGGATGGACATCAGAGCAAATCAAGGTTGGAATTGATAATGCAACCATCGATGTCTATGAAAAGGTAGTTTGGTTGCACATTCCCGCTTACATCATTAAAAAGGGCGATCGCCTCAAAATCTGTGGCATCTCCCGCTTCATCTCTAAAGCTGATTACGTCCAAGTTTTGATTGACCGCGCTTGGTCGAAAGCTGATCCCTACAAACTCCAACTAGGTAACAGTTGGGATGAGTTCGTTGTGATGGGCAACACTGGGGATTTTTACGAAGTCAATCTTACTCAGCATGAAGTGACTTGCACTTGTCACGCCTACAGCGGATTGCGACTCGCTTTTGAACAGGATGTGATCGCAACTAAGCATTTAATCTCAAACCCAATCACGCAAGGACAATTACCAGATAAACACATATTTGCCATCTGGAAGTATTTAGGTGTTGAAACTCTACAGCAATATGAATACCAATTCCAGGAACGTCGTGATCGATTTTTAGAGGACACTACTTCGTGGGAGTGGGAACCTCAAGAAAGAAATGAAGAAATAGCAATTTAGTAGTATAAACCCTCAAGCGAGGATGATGCTAAAAGCCTCTTACTAATCAACCTTTTAGATACCTGACCATGAAATTAGTACATGACTGTTACAACCCCGAGACCGATCATTTTGATTACAATGAACTGCTAATGCTCAGAAAAGAAATCGATACGCTGCTGGACAGAGCGGGTTACGAAGACGAGGAGCTTTATCAGAAGCAGGTGAGAAATCGGATTAAAGGAATTGCTATCGATCTTGGAGTCAACCGCGACTTCTTGACTGAGGGTAAATAGTTAAGGGACCAGAGGCGGTACCTGACCAAAGATATTATGCCCCTGGTTGTTCCGGAACTATCCAATCCTAGCGCAACGGGCAATTTATATGTGGAGCGATCGCCTTTTTTCCTCTTAAAATTGATCGTGATCGCCCTTAGTGGAGATTTACATTGGGTATAGCAGGCGTTGTGGTACAGGAGTTATGCCATATTATATTTTTGTTGGCATAACCCATGTAAGCGTCAAACGAACTTACGCTTATGGATTTGTGGGTGTCTACAGGTACGCCAAATGGCAAGCTCACGAGCAATTTTCAGGAGCAACCCAAAAAAGCATAACGTAAAAAATCAGAGGCATATACATTTTTTATACATAAAAAGTAAAAATTATCAGTATTTATCGCTTTGGCGATCACAATAGTACTACTACTCTTTAAAAAGGTTTCTGTAGTTATACAAATAGCTATATGGAAGCAAAAACATCCATACAATCCATCTTTTTCTGCAAGCACTCAAGTTGCTTCTTTTAGCAATGGCGGTATTCAGTGGGTGATTCTTAAAACTGCTGGGAATGGTGGCGGCGGCTCAACTCAAACTGCAGGTGCCGGTGGAGGAGGTGGCATTACAGTACAGCAACCACCGTCAGGACAGTCTTTTTGTCGCCTTGGTAGTTCGCAGCTTCTCGTCACTAATTTAACTGCTGGAATCGGCTATTATGCGCCCGTGAGTAGCATTGGAACAGGAATGTACGTTAAGCCCAAGATGCTTACTGTCAATGACTTTGAACCGTTGCCCTTAAAGGTGTCTATTCCTGTGATAACAATCTTTATCACAGGAAAAATACACTCATTGCCTGAATAAACGGTAAAAATGAGGCATTGAGTCAGGTAGAAATTTTATTGTTATCACAGGAATCAGTCCTTAACGTACATTCCGGTTCGGTTGCTACTCGCACGCGCTAGAGTGCTGTAATGAGCGTTAAGCATAATTATCACGCAAGAATTTCAGATTTTCACGGAAAGTAATTGTGTCAGAATGATCTACCCCTAAGCTTTTTGAAGCAATTTCCAATGCTCTGATGTATAATGGCTCAGATTCTACGTACCTGCCTTGGGATTCATAGAGTACTGCAAGGTTGTTGAAACTGGTGGCGACAT
>CALMVQ010000312.1 GCA_937873135.1 uncultured Scytonema sp.
ACACTTTGTTCTAAGCTTACCACAGGTGTATGTGATTTGAATGAGAAGCGCTATATTTCTCGACGTGATAGAGAGATTGTGGTGCGATCGCCTGCTGGATTCGGTTGATAAACTCATCGTGTTCTATTTTTCCTGAGGCTGGTACCCTAACAAGGAAAGAGTTTGGTTTGACGAATGTGCAATTACCTTAACTTTTCACGGATGCTCGCAAGCCGGAAAAGTCAAGGTTCTGTAAAGTTCTAGGGAGTTGCCACAACTTCAAAGCGTCGCATTATATCGTAGTCTTCGTGTTCCAGGATATGACAGTGCCAGAGATAATACCCAGGTTTGTCGAAGGTGGCAATGATGCGAACAACTTCACCTGGGTTAACAATTACGGTGTCTTTCCAACCTTTGTCAGAAAGTGCTGGCGGCTCAGGATTGCCGATTAAGCCAGCATTTTGTTAGGAAGAATTTTCAGTTTACTTAAATAAAAATACGGAATTTTTATCTAAATTACAAGTTACTTATTTATAATTCAAATAATATAATTTATTTTTTGCAATGCTTGACTTTATTTTAGGGAATGCTCTTCTAATTAAGAGTGAGTCTGACAATCACCTTTTGCATAGGTGATATTTGTACTCCTAATTTATATCGTCAGCGATCATGCGGAAATGAGTTAAAAATAATAATTCCTTTATGTAGTCTTCGCTCTATGAAACAAGCTTTGCTATGGTCTATCCAGATAAAACAGAAATGGCATCAGTGGAATTGCCGAAGTGGCAAAGTTATCTTGGCTTTGCTGTTAGTATGCGTGACAGTGCGTCTGCTTCCCTATTTAGCCCCCATACACGTTGCAGATATTACACAAGAACAACAGGCGATCGCCTTTACAGACCGCAACGGATTACCATTGGGAACATTACTTACTCGTGACCAAGAGCATACAGCAGTTGTACCACTGAAGCAAGTTTCTCCGCAATTTATCCATGCTATTTTAGCTGCTGAAGATGCGACTTTTTACGAACATGGGGCGCTGGATCTTAAGGCGATCGCCCGCGCATTTCAAGAAGCAATTCACAAAAGAAGGATTGTTTCTGGTGCTTCCACAATTACCATGCAGTTAGCGCGGATGTTGAATCCCAGCAGACGTAACTTGTTCGGCAAAGTTCAAGAAATTTGGCTATCTTGGCGGTTATCAGCTGGGATGAATAAAGATGAAATTTTCTCTGCATACATCAATCGTTTGCCCATGGGAGGTAACATTTACGGTGTGGAAGCTGCCTCTCGTACCTATTTTTCCATATCAGCTAGCGACTTGAATCTTAGCCAAGCCAGCCTCCTCGCTGCTCTTCCCAACAATCCCACTTACTTTGATCCATATCTGCATTATCCGCGCCTAAAGGAGCGGCAGAAATACGTCCTTAAGCGGATGTTATTTGATAAGCATATCACCTCTGCTGAGGCAGAACGAGCATATGCCGAAGAAATTTCGTTTCAGTCACGCCAACAAGGAATTATTGCCGCACCTCACTTTTTGTTTTGGCTAGCCAGTCAGCAAAGAACCCCACCCATCTCCCCTCCTCGCTTGCGGGGAGGGGAGATGGGTTCTAACTCAATTCGCACTACCATAGATCGTCCCTTACAGCAGTTTGTTGAAGCACAGGTGCAGCAGGTGGTTTACACCCTTGCTACCAATAATGTCCATCAAGCTGCGGCGTTGGTTATCGACAACCATTCTGGAGAGGTTTTGGCTTATGTCGGTTCGCCGGATTATTTTGATGAAGCTAACCTAAATCGGAATGATGGAGTTCAAGCACTGCGTCAACCTGGATCTACCTTGAAGCCTTTTCTATACGAATTGGCTTTAAAAAAAGATATTATACTACCCAATTCTATATTAGCAGATGTACCTGCTCACTACGCCATTCCCGGAGCAAAACTTTACAGTCCGACAGATTACAATCAAAGCTTTCTGGGACCAGTACGGGTGCGGGTGGCTTTGGCAAATTCCCTGAATGTTCCTGCAGTAAGGGTCTTAGAAAAGGTAGGCGTGCAGAATTTTTTGGATCGTCTCCACGATTTGGGATTTGAACACCTCACTCATCCCGCTCAATATTATGGTTTGGGGTTAACTTTGGGGAGTGGTGAAGTTAGTTTGTGGGAACTAGCTAGAGCTTATCTTTATATAGCCAGACTGGCAGAAGCGACTCCCCTACTAACTACATTTCCCCACTCCAGTACGGGCGGGTTTGGAAAGATCGCAAGTGTTGCCAAGGTGTTTTGTGGATTAAACCCGCCCCTACATACGACATGGGAATTAATTACTGACATGCTGAGCGATCGCCATGCGCGTGCTACCGCATTTGGTGTAGACTCAGTCCTGAATTTGCCATTTCCCAGTGCTGTTAAAACTGGCACTTCCTCTCATTTTCGAGATACTTGGACAGTGGGTTTCACGACTGATTATACTGTAGCAACCTGGGTAGGTAATTTCGATGGCACTCCGATGCGACAAGTTTCTGGTGTTACGGGAGCCGCGCCTCTGTGGAATAGAATTATGTTACACCTGCACGAACACCAAGAACCCGGAGGTTTTCCACCTCCAGAAGGTATGCAAAAACTTCCAATTTGTGCAATAACAGGATTACCACCTTCAGCAGATTGTTCTTCGGTAGTAGGAGAATATTTTGCTCAAAAAGATCTAAAACAATACGAACATTTACAGAAAAATGATGAGTCGTTAGCTGCGCCATCTCATTTTAGTGCTGGTATCAAGATTTTGTCTCCGCACAATCGCGATCTCTTCTTACTTTATCCAGAAGGAGAAGCGAACCAAAGACTGGAGTTCAAGTTAGCAAGGACATCTCAGCCTGTAGAGTGGTGGCTGAATGGTGAGAAGTTAGCCACACAGTCGTCTGATTCTTTATTTTGGCAACTGCATCCCGGTAACTGGACTTTGGAAGTGAGAAGCGGTGAAATTAGCGATCGCGTCAATTTTCAAGTGCAGTTAGCGACTTTCAAACCAAAAAGTCGGGGTTTTTCAATTGGCAATACTTGATAGCCATTATATTTTAAGGAGAGCGATCTATTTCTGCCAGTTCTCGTACATAAGTAGGTCGGGGTGTAAGCTGTCTTACAAGTGTAGTGTCAGCTGTCCAAAACTCTCCAGAAACACTTTCAGTGCAAGCGAGAAATGCCGCATCATAGAGAGTGGGTAATCCATATATTTCTGCTATTTCCCAAGTTCTTGCCCGAATTGCCTCCTCTTGAATGTAATCAATCGGGAGTTCGTTGAAGTCCTGAAAAAAATCTTGTGCTTGCTCTATTGTCACTCCCATCCTGGTTTTCTTACGCAGTACAGACCCTACCTCTGCCCAGACAAAAGCAGGAGCAACCAAGCGAATGCTCATACTCAAAGCCTCTTCCACCAAGTTTCTTGCTTGAGGTTGATAAACCTCTGGGACAAGGTAGGGAATCCAGACACTGGTATCTATGCACAAGACTCTAATCACGCCGTCCTTCACCCTCTCTGAGATCGTGAATGAGATCTGTCGAAGTTGATTGTGTACAAGTTTTTACTTTGATAGCTTCACTGCGGGCAACGATCCGTTGATGAGCAGCCCACCCTCTCCTTCGGCGCACCTCCTGTTCCACAGCCTCAACTACCAAATCGTTGAATGATTCGCTACCTTCCTTTAAGCTCCGCGCTTTGACTAGCAAGACAGTCGGAAAACGGATTGTAATCGCTTCGCGTTCCATAGCCGTGATTTGCAACCATGTTATGACACCACTTATTATAACCAAAAAGTGTAAGTTGCTTTATGATAGTTACTATCTGCGACCCAAAAATTCCGAATTGTCTGAAACTAGAGAGAATACACACTTATATTCAAAGCAAATTTCCTCTTTCAATCCCACAGATTAATCTATAACCCCCATACCCCTAATGAATGTGCTTTCAACTCATTTACAAACTATCAACGCCTTAAAACAACCCACCAGTAATGGTTGGGTAGAACAAGCACTAGCCAACCTCGACACAATTCTCCTCGATCACTCCCATTGCGAACGCAAAGCTGCAGGCGTCGCGTTAAACTTTATGTTTCGCTACCCTTCCAATACCAAAATGGTACGGGAATTAACTGCGATCGCCCGTGAAGAACTAGAACACTTTGAGTTAGTCAATCAATGGCTGGAACGCCGGGGAATCCCCTTGGCTCCCCTGCCACCGCCTCCCTACGGTGCTGGTTTAAAAGCCCAAGTTCGTTCCACTGAACCGGATCGCTTTTTAGATTCAATGCTCGTCACTGGTTTAATTGAAGCACGCAGTCACGAACGACTAGGATTGCTGGCAACTCATTGCCCGGAACCAGAATTGGCAAAATTTTATCGCAGCTTGATGGCATGTGAGGCACGTCATTTTGGTGTTTACTGGGTGTTGGCTGATACCTATTTTGACCGTGAAATTGTCAGACAACGATTAGAGGAATTGGCTGTTGTTGAAAGTGAGTTACTGGCAACTCTGCACCCAGAACCAAGAATTCATAGTTGAGTCGTATCCCAGTCACAACTAATGCTTGTCAAGTATGTGGGAGTAACAAGTGGATATCAATCAACAGAAAGAACAGTTTAGTTATGCCTATATTTATGCGATCGCTTCAACAGCCGGCTACTCCTTCCAAATTGCGGCTAAACCTCTAGATTTTGATGGAATCGACTATCCTTGCTGGAAGTAGCGAGGAAGGGCTTATCCGTTATCCTCGGTTAGAACTTCAAGTGAAATGTACCTCTCTAAATGTGATTGGTGATGAGATCATCAGATATCCTCTGGCAGTGAAAAACTACAATGATCTTAGAGTAGAGAATATTCAGACTCCTCGCCTGTTGGTTATTGTCGTTGTCCCGGAGCAATTAGACAACTGGCTCTCCCAATCTCAGCAGGAACTTTGTCTCAAATATTGTGGTTATTGGGTTTCGCTGCGGGGTAAATCCCCCACTGAAAATCAAACAACTATTACAGTTTCTCTACCTCGACAGAATATTTTCAATGTGGAAGCGTTGAAGAATCTGATGCAACGAATTGGAGCAGGCGAAACTTTATGATAGTCACTGTCCGCGATCCTAAAATTTTGAAATGTCTAGAACCAGAGAGGGTGCGTACCTATCTCCAGATCCATCACTGGTTAGAACAACGACAGATTGAAGATAAAGCTGCTATTTGGACTCGCACAAGTGAAACGGGACAAGAGTTTGAGATATTATTACCACTGAAACCAGAATTTTTAGACTTTCCCCGTCGCATGGCTGAGATGTTGCAAACTTTAGAAGTTGCTGAACAAATTTCTCAATTAGAAATCCTTAGCGATTTACTTACAAGAGCTCCTAACGTCACCATTCAAGGTATTGTTACAAACTTACAAGAAGGAGCTACAACCGGGAAAATTACTTTTATGGGTGTTGTTGTGGGTAAACTTCAACGTATCCAGCTTGAACTAGATGAACCTGTTTATGAACTGGCGGTTAAAGCATATCAAGCCAGAATTCCAGTTCTCTGCCAAGGAGATTTGGTGAAACAGGGTCGTTCTTTTTTGCTTCACAATCCTCATAACTTTACCTTAGATTTAGAGGCTTGGAAGGGCTAATAGCTAATTGTGAATTGTTAATGGCACATCAACAACAATGGTTTGCTACAGATTGCTCCTCTTCTTTTTTTTGTTGAGAGTCATGTGGTTGGCATCCAAGAATATACCCTTTCAGAATGCTGTTACGGTTGGGGTGGCGTAACTTACAGATTGCCTTCGCCTCAATTTGACGAATCCTCTCGCGGTTCACATTAAATTAAATCGATAAAATTTGGATTTGTGTAACTCGGTGCATGGGCTTTGTTAGTTTTTCTGTTGTAATCAACTCATCAGCTTTAATTTGTATTGCGGCGGCAACATGAAGTGCATCCATTGAAGCTAAACCATAGGCACAGGCAAACTGATAGGCATCTTGCGTAATTTGCTCTAATTCTGTTGCCCAGTGGCTAACCGCAGCAAGGAAAGTTTCTGTAAAATTCTACTTCGTCTTGCTGATTGTAATAAATTGCTTTGGGTAAAACCTCTAGCTTCACGAATTGACTAGACACAAATTCCCGGTTTCCGTCGTTGAGAATGGTGTTTGCTCTAATACTTGCTAATTCAACTCCTCTAAAGGCAGTAATGAGTACACCAGAGTCAATATAAGTTTTCTTACGACTCACAGTAGCCACCGCGACGTTCTGCAAGCTCTTGTTCGATTTCTGTTTCATTAAGCAATCGCATTCCAGAGGTAAGCGCTCGAGTACGAATTTCCCACAGTTTCTTAGCTAAGGGTGTTTGTGGAACGTATTCGGATTCTGGCTCAGATTGAAGCGAATCAACAAATTCCAAAACCTGCTGCTGTTTTTCAGGCGTGAGTGTTCGCCAGCGTTCAAGAATCTGTTCTTCTCTAGCCATAAGTTACTTTTTCACAGTGCAATACTCCTATTATTGCTTAAGCAATGCCAATCTACAACAGATACAGCTCGCTGCTTGCGATTTTACATCTAGTTAATTTTTTGGAGTACCAAACTCCAGTACTTAGAAAAAAAGAATTAAGCCATTCAATCTCTATAGAGACTGAAACAGAACTCATTCCCCTCAACCCGTACCAAGGATTATCTGCGTTTGGAGAGAAAGACGCTGCATTTTTTTTTGGACGAGAGACGTTTGTTAATGGTTTAGTTCAAGCAACTTGTAAACAGTTGTTGGTAGCAGTGATTGGTCCTTCTGGAAGTGGTAAATCATCTGTGGTGTTTGCAGGGCTAATTCCACAGATGCGAACACAAGGAACTTGGCTAATTGAATCGTTCCGTCCTGAGAACCAACCATTTCATCAACTTGCTTCTGCCTTAGTGCGTCAATTAGAACCAGAACTTGGTAAAGTTGAACAAGCTATCAAGGCAGGGAAATTAGCAACCAGCATCAAACAGGGTGAGGTAAGTTTGTCCCAAGTGGCATCTGACATTTTACGACATACTCCCAACAAACATCTACTTTTAGTAGCAGACCAGTTTGAAGAACTCTATACCCTCTGCTTAGATAGTTCTGAGCAGAAAGTGTTTCTAGATATACTGCTAGAAGCTGTTAACCAGATACCTTTTTTTACCCTACTCCTCACCTTGCGAGCTGACTTTCTAAGTTATGCTCTCTCTTACCGCCCATTTGCTGATGCGTTGCAGGGTACTGATTTGAAACTTGGTCCAATGAATCGTCAAGAGCTAAAAGAAGCTATTGAACGTCCTGCTCAAATGCTGGGGGTGCAGATAGAGCCAGGATTAACAGAGCGCATTTTTGAAGCAGTAGATGAGTCACCAGGTTATTTGCCTTTACAAGAATTTACCTTAACGCTGTTGTGGGCAAAACAGAGACATGGACAGTTAACTCATAATGCTTATAAGCTGGAGTTTGGACTAAAAGCTCAGGTTCAGAAAAAAGTACTGAGAGAATTAGAGATAAAAAATAGACAATAGTACTGAACTGAAGACTAAAGGGTTTAAAGAAAAGCAATCAGTAGTAACACTGACTGCTGTAGAGTCAATGAATGTAATCAATAAATCATTGACATGATAATCCTGACACAATTAGAAGAATTCCGGCAAGCAATCTACGATTGTTTGGGTAAAGCGAAAGATGCCGTATTTGATCTGATGGACGCAGTATTGAGCAGCGACCTTGCATTCAATCATTTGTAAGCTTGTCCCAAAGTCCAGTATTTCGGCGAGAGTGGCCGAGTGTTTATGCCGCACTGCATGACAGTCGTCCCAAGAGAAGAAAACTGATGAATCTGCTGGTAAGGAAGGTAGGAGCTGAAGAACAACCATTTCTAGCAGGAGATCATACCTTTTGGCCCAGACCAGACGCTTTGACGCTCAAAGAAAGGACTTTTAGTGGGGGGAAAGGAGTTGGTATCAGTGTGGGACAAAGCTATAGTACCTTAGCATGGATACCAGATTCCAATGGAAGTTGGGCATTACCGTTAAGGCACGAAAGGATTACCAGCTTTGAAACCCCAACAAGTAAGGCAGCGTTTCAACTAAAGCTTGTAACTCGGCAGTTAGGAACTAGACCACTTGCTGCTTATGATCGAGGCTATGGCAATGCCAAATTTGTCACAGCTACTGTTGGTATAGAAGCAGACTTATTACTCAGGTTAGCGTCCAATAGATGCCTTTGGGGTAAACCCGAGGCTAAAAAAGGTCGGGGCGCACCATGTAAGCATGGTCATAAGTTTAAGCTGAATGACCCCACAACCTGGCCAGAAGCAGATGAGACTTTGACAGTGGAAGACCCGAAAGTTGGTCAAGTAAAACTAATGCGTTGGAGCGGATTTCATTTTCTTGAATCTCCAAACCGAGACATGGAAATCATCCGTGTCGAAGTAATCAAACCAGCCGGACGGCATCGGAAATTCAAACCCTTATGGTTAGCTTGGCTGGGTCAGACGATGCCCCCATTAGAGGATTTTTGGCATAAATACTTACGTCGCTTTGCCCTAGAACATTGGTATCGCTTCGCAAAGCAAAGGTTACATTGGACACAGCCTCAATTAAGTTCGACTCAGGCCGCAGAGCGATGGAGTGACCTGATGCCACTGTTAACTTGGCAATTGTGGCTAGCACGGGAAGCTTGCATCGACTCCCCATTGCCTTGGCAATCAACTCAGGATAAACTGTCTCCAGGGCGCGTAGCACAAGCGTTTCCCCTAATTTTAGCCGCTGTTGGTACTCCTGCTCAATCACCAAAAACCCGTGGAAAATCCCCTGGTCGCGCTCCTGGACATCAACCACCCCCACGTCCTACTTATCCTACTGTCAAAAAACACGCATCTAAAAAAGCTAAATCCGAAGAATCACTAAATAAAGCCGACTCCACTGCTGCTTAGTTTCGGCTAAAAACCTGATGATTCAGCTTGACTCAGTTTCAAACTTGAAGTTGAGTCCCTCTGTCGTGCCCCTGCTTGTTAATTGCTGGTCGAAACCGGATTAGTCCAAACTCCAGCTGTAACCCTTACTGGATAAGCGTTATGCAAGTCGATATTTTTCGCAATTCTGAATGTACCAATTAACCTATAGATTATTTGGTGCAACAATTTAATACGGCACAGCAAGGGTTTGAAGCTCCTAAATTTTAGAGACTTCAATTGGTACAGTCTTATCCGTGGCGATCGCAAGATTCAAAATGGCTGATCAATTCCTTAGCGTAACTTTCTGTTCGCCTGCTCATTTCACCCCGACAACTAAAGCCTCTCAACAGTCCGCTCCAGCAGATTTGTTAGCTTCTAGCCCAATTTCCCTATATCCAGTTGCAGACTGAGAAAGGTATTAGAAATCTGATATGGCAATTAGCCTAGATTGTTTGTAGCTAAGAAGCTTGATTGGCAAACTAATCTACTTCCTTTCGCCAACTTGAACCTTTTAAATAGGAGGTGATTCAGTCATTCATAGCGCTTGATAAAACTGTACACGACATAAACTGGATCTGGGTGATCGGGTCCATGAAATAATTTGTTAACTTGATTTGATGAATATTGACGTTCGCCCCAGACAGCCCAAATAAGAGAAAGATCGTTCTCCTTAAGAAAGTCTCTCAATAATTCCTCTCGCATGTAAAACAGTGACTGACCGTTGTTGAAATCATGGCTACGATCAGAAACGTTACATGTCGCTTTCACTCCCTTACTTGTAACTAGATCGAATGTTTGTGGTTGACCAATTAACTTCAAATCAGAGGCAATCTCTTTTGCTAATGTAGTGGCATGACTAACATCATTAGCATTGCTACGACTACTTTCCCAACGAAAATCACGAACTGGAATTAATGCGTTATATGTAATTGTATGTTGGTGTACTTCCTCAGCATCAACAAGTATTTCACGGGTTTCAAGACGTTCAAGTTCCTCTTCGCTAAGCTTCAGCTTGCCATCTTCCTGTGCATTAGTACCTAATGAGCGAAGTCTAACTATATCGACATGACTCAAATCTAGCTGTTTACCATCTAAAAAAAATCTTGGCTCCATCCGCTCAACTTGAACAGTCTCTTCCTCTACAACAAACGAGAACTCACAAGCGCCATTTTCAAGGAATGTTTCACACCACGGAATCTCGCCTGCAAACGTATAGCCAACCGATGGCTTTTCAGGCAACCATCTTCCACCTAAGTTTTGATTGGACAGATGCTCGAAAAAAGAATCAGCCTCACTAGCCAAGACCAGAAAAGTTCGGATAAAGCAAAAAATATTTCGACCCAGAGTTTCGTTTTCTTGTGCTATGTAGCCATCTAACATAACCCAAGGTCCATCTTCGTTTTCAATCTTCTGCATTTGAAGATAGGGGTTTACATTAGGTAATGCTCCATTGACGATCCATTCCTTTATATCCATGCCAGGATCACCTAGGAAGTCTGCCTGTATCAGGGAAGTCTCTGATGATTGTGCTGGAAAGCTTGGGTCAATATCTAAATCCCAGTTCCAATCTCGCTTATGGGGTCTCTCAATTTGCCCTAAATCATGTAATAGACCAGTCATTTCATAGAAGGCAATCCATGAATATTTCTTGCCATAACGCTCTATCTTCTGAGCATCACTTCCTGCCCTATTCAAGTGATTTCCGTTCTCTATTGAGCTTTCGATATCCCTGAACTTGTCACTTGACCATCCAAGTTGCTCAATCCGCCAGAGAATTTGTGCTCTGACCTTTTGATACTCTTCATTGTTGAAATCGTAGTTGCTGCGCCCTGGAACTAAACTTCCAAGCGTGTAGTTTTCAAAATCCATCCGGAATGGTGAATCGGCACCATAACGTCTCTCTTTATACGCTTCACTTTCGCCCCAATCGCGAAGTCCCCCTTCAAATGGAGCTTTACTTCTTTGAATCTCTTCAGAGGTAAAAAATTCAGGATGGTGTACGGAAGCCATTTCTATAATCCGGCTTCCGTACTCTCTTATAAGGGAATGTGTAGTGCTAAATGGTGCGCTTTCTGCAAACATTGAATCATATATACTCCGCGCATAGGTTGGTAACGTTTCGGTCACAAACCTTGGGTCGCCTAAATCCACATGCCGAGCCATTGTAGTCCCATAACTTGCAGCAAATATTCGCTCTGGGACATAAGGATCGTTGATCGCAAGTGCTGTTAAACTCTCCTCAAACAGTGCTACGGGGTTTCCCCGTCCAAACCAGTATAATGCACGGGTCGCCACATCACGAAGTTCTCGATCTGTAGTGGTCAAAAGCCACATGACCCACTTTGCACGCAGTCGATCAGAAGGAGTCCGAAAGTCCTGCTGTTGTTTCCACCTACCCTCTATTGCTAGTAGATCGTTAAATCTCTCGGAGCGTGTTTCTCGAATCCACTCAGTCCAAACAATATCTCGTTCAGAAACTGACATTGCTCGAAGTGTCTCATCAAGAAAAGCAGCATTAAGTGGGTGAAGTGCCACTGCACGGGCTACTTGAAATCGAACGAACAAGCGGCTTCTAAATCTTGAGGATTCATGTGAAAGGCTCAATAAGGCGCTTACTGTCTCTTGGTCTAAATACTCTGCATCTATTTCAGCCGCCAACGCAATAGCGTTTTTCTTTAACGGCTCTGAGATATGCTGCCAAATTTGTTTCCCTTGCATTCGGCGCGGGGTCAGTGTAACCAAAGACCTAAGTATGTCGAGTGCCAATTCGTGGCTAGTATCCCCAGTGAATAGTGCGATAGTCTCAGGGGTATTCAACCAAGTAAAGGATACATCCTGCGCGTACTTAATGAGAAGAGCATTAGCGACAATATACCCTCCGAGCGCGTCATAAGTTGGCGTGACTACATATTCATACGGTTCAAAACCTGGGTTCTTGAAGAGAATCCCTTCCTGTGCCAAAAGATTAACGATACTGCTATCCCACGCACGAGAAGCATCAGATACTTCATCACGAAATCCTGCCTCGCTAATTTCCCGCTTTCCGCATTTCCATAATTCGATTCCAAGTGTGTAAACTGCCCTCTCTACTTCATTTGCAGTGTAATTATGGCTGAGGTTAATCATCTGTGAAATTCGTTCAGCCGCATTAGCAACATACTTTTCAAATAGTGGTGCAAGCGAGGTAGGAAAATAATCAATCTTGACTTCAGATTCTTTTTTCGGGTTGGTGACCTCGCAGAATATTCTCAACGTTAGTGGGTGTTGTAAAAACTCTGTCGGAACCTCTGAATCGCCGGAGTCTATTTTGAAGTGGCTAAAATACTTTTCGATTGCCGCATCAACATCACCTCCAAACCCCTCACTTTCTATTGTCTTTATGCCATGAGGAAGAGCCATAACTGCAAATGATTCTCTAGTCACAGTTTGTGACTCTCGATACTGATGCCAATCTTCCTTTTTCCGTTCTCCAGTTCTCAATGTGCAGACTACTAGAACGTTAGGAAATTTCTTTACAATCTCGCTGAGTGAAGCTAATTCAGGCTTCCAATTTTTGGGATTCTCAGCTTCGTTAAGTCCATCAATTAGGATTGGTAATCGACAGCAGGCGCGTTTACCAGCCGCATCCACTGCTGCCAGTAACATCTCTACACTCGGCATAGGAATGCCGTTGATTGAGAGGGTTTTTGCAAGATCATCGAGAGACTGCCCCCTGTGAAGATTACGACCCTGGAGAAAAATGCCAGCAGGTCTTTTCTCCTGGGGAGCAGTTAATTGGGCAGCCATCTGCGTCTTACCACCACCTGCATCGGCTAAAACTCCAACCAGACCAACTCCGAGAAATTCTTCAGCTTCGTCGAGGAGTTCTTGCGCTGTGTACATATCGTCTAGCGCGTTAGTGGTATGTAGTGCAGCGGGATGGTTTGTAGACCGTAAATGTCTAGGGGTCGAGCGAACATCTATATTGATTAATGTTTTGCGTTCCTTTAATTTTTGCTGGATAACATCAAGGTCTCCATCTGCAAGGATTTGATGAAAATTGATAAGAGTATCAGCAAACGCTGAACAAGCATCAATAAAAGAGATTATGTAGGGTTTTAATCTGGGCACAGCGTCGTCTAACTCACACGATAGTAAGCCAGATATATTCTTCAAACGCTTCCCGATTTCAATCAATTGTCCCCATGAGTCAACGTCTCCCAGCATTCGCTGAATTATCCGCTCGGCATCAACAGCTTGGTGGGCTTGTTCTAGCCAGCGCTCTCGAATTGGCTGAATTGCTATCCTGTGTCGTTCTGCCAGATTACTTGGAGTTAAAACCTGCTCACCAAAGTAGGTGCTTCTGAGTATTAGGGCATCGCCACTTAGGTAAGTATCAACTTCTTCCTCAGTCCATAAGTGCAAATTGTATTGTGTCGAAAAATTGTAATACCATTCCTGGTCTTCCTTACTGAGAGTATAGGGTGTCCAAAGAACCCAATCTGTGAGATCTGGTAATACTCTTTCAGTAGTTGTGAGTGAGTGTTCAATATCTTTACGACTTGCTGATTTTAGTGTTCCATCTTTATTTCGCTGGTATAGTTTACATTGCCATCCAAACCAACGAGACGCATTGCCAAGCTGACATGGTTCAGTCAGTTTTATATGAAATTCAACCCCAGGTTGATTAGCCAAAGCTTTGAAATCTCCAAACCGTCCATATTGCAGCCTCATAAGACCGCGACATAGATTTTCAAAGTTACGGGTTTTATCACCTGGAAGTGAATCAAATTTTGTCCAGTCTAGAAAAGGCATTGCAGTATCTTAAAAGCTTATTTACCTCGCCCATACTCAGCGTCTGGGTAATCATGAGCCGAAAAAATTTCAATTTTTGCTCCTCTATCAATCATAAGCTTCATAAAAGCGGAAACTTCTGATTCATCAGTAGTTAGAATCAATTTGTCTTCTTCTATTCGAGTGCTTACGTCATACAAAAACTGCTCAAGTTCCAGAGGACCAAGAGTATAGATATTTGCATCCTTTAAAAGAGCAAGAACTTCATCTCCGAATCGGTTTCTAGTTCTACCAACTTCTATTTTGTCAGCAAGCTTTGCAGTAAGCTGGTCAATTGTTTGTTTGGCTTTTCTCGCGTCATCAACGCTCTTAAACTGCCCAATCATCACTAAGTTCATTGAGTGTTCAGACCCGTAGCCACGCCAAACTTTCATAAATTTACCTCCTGATTGCTTGTAGCTAGCTTGCGAAGTGCTGATATCACTCCATCCTCAAGAATCTGAACACCGTCAATACTGTATGAGGTTGGTTTCAAAATTCCTGAAGCATCTATATGGGCAAAAGCACTCAACCCAATTTCTGTACTAAGTGGATCACAAATTGGAAATCCATCAGCACCGCTCTCGCTGACTGCAAGGGGAATACCTCCACGATAGCTAGCTACCCATTCTTGCAATATTCTACAAGTATCGCTATCAATCCCGCCAGTTCTTAGGGTGGCTTCTTGAGGCAAAAGTAAGAATTCAGAGCAACCGAATTCTTCCGCGAGATCAATAGCTTTATCAAGATCATCAATGGTTTTCGAGTTAACCACAAAGTTGATGCCAAATGGAAAACGTTTACTAAGTGCCTTGATACGTTGAATCAAGGTAGCAAAAGGTCTTCCTCTGAGAGATTCGTAGGTAGCTTCAACCCCATCCATGCTCACTCTGATGAAATGTATATTTCCTGATAGATCCTCAAGAAGGCGATCGCTGAGATGATGGGCATGAGTGGTCATAGTAACAGCCAAACCCGTTTTTTCGGCTGCGTAGGAGCAGAGTTCTGCGAGTCGAGGATACAGAGTCGGTTCCCCGCCCCCGAAGCCCACACCAATGCAACCATTAGCATCTAAATCAGTCAGCCAGATTGTTAACCGCTCAAAATTCAGTGCAGCAGGATTTTTCGGTGCGTAGCAGTGAGGGCATACAAGATCACAAGCATTCGTCAATGCGATCGATACTTGGCGTGGAGCAGCTGACCACATACTTGGAGGTAGACTAATTTCATCTACTAAGAGATTCATACCAGTGTTTCGATTGAATAAATGTAAACCTGCGGCTCCGGCACGAATCTTTAAGTGAGAAGTGACATTGATAGGAAGTTTATTGACTATAGGCATGTTAGGAATTTAGAGCCGATTCTTGCAGTCGTTAGTCCAGTTGGAAACTTACAAAGTATTAAAGCGGTGAGAGGCATCACCAGTGGACTAGGCTTACAAGACATATAGGTTTACGAAAACAGTAAGTAGGTGGGCACGATAAAATCAATTTATGTTGAGTTTTGTAAAAGCCTTAGAACGATGCATTCATAAGCTCTTTGCTGATTTTACATTTCGTTACATAGTTATAAATTTTCCCGCTCACCTACTTATAGATAACTTTTATGAATTTTGACTCGTCACTGAGGGAAATATTCTCTAGAAGCTTTTTATCGCGATAATGTGTGTAGCTAACTATTTATTATACGGAAACTTTCCGTATAATCTTTTTCTAAATCCTAATATATCATGCATTACAGCTACTTTCTTTCTGGATATATACCTAAAATGGTACAAAGTTAACACCCTAGCCTCTGGCTACGCCAACGACACCCTCCGCGTAGCTTGCTTCCCTGGAGTGGTACGCAAAAAAGTATCAGTTATCACTTCTAACAGGGGTGAAATGAGCAGGCGAACAGAAAGTTACGCTAAGGAATTGATCAGCCATTTTGAATCTTGCGATCGCCACGGATAAGACTGTACCAATTGAAGTCTCTAAAATTTAGGAGCTTCAAACCCTTGCTGTGCCGTATTAAATTGTTGCACCAAATAATCTATAGGTTAATTGGTACATTCAGAATTGCGAAAAATATCGACTTGCATAACGCTTATCCAGTAAGGGTTACAGCCTTAGCGTAACTTTCTGTTCGATTGCTCATTTACCCCCTCAATCGGATGTACCATACATGGCTAATGACTGGAGTTTGGACTAAATTGGATTCAACCAGCAATTAACAGAACAGCAAGACAAAGTTACCCAACATCCGGTCGAAAGTGAGTCAAGTTGAATCATGAGAAAATCAGCCAAAACTAAGCAGCACTTGAGTCAGCTTTGTTAAGTGATTCTTCGGTTTTAGCTTTTTTAGATGAGCGTTTTTTGACAGTGGGATAAGTTGGACGAGGGGAATGAAATCCGCTCCAATGCATTAGTTTTACTTGACCAACTTTCGGGTCTTCCACTGTCAAAGTCTCATCTACTTTAATGCGTCGTAAAAACCAAGGACTATCTTCCAAACGCAGCATCTGAGGATTAAGTTGGTCAAAAATAAACTGCTCTGGATCGAGCAGCCGTAAAAAATTATGAAATTGATCTACATTTCCCTGGTGCGGTGTCGCCGTCAGCAGCAAAATTCTTTCTGAAATCCGCGATAGTTCTTCTGCCAATTTATAGCGTCCAGTGCGTCGTAAATCGTCTCCCTGAGTTCGAGCCGAACATTTATGCGCTTCGTCAATAATTACCAAATCCCAGTCCACTTGCAAAATACCAGGGGCAACATCATCCCGCTTGGCAAAATCAATCGAAGCAATACACTGGCGGAACCTTTCCCACGGATTTCCTGCCAACTGTCCTTTCGCCAAGACTGAGTTAATGACTTCAAAGGTTGCAGAAAATTTACTGCTTAGTTCATCCTGCCACTGAAGCGTTAAGGGAGCAGGCGCGAGAATTAAGACTCGTTCAACAGCATTTCTTAACTTGAGTTCCTTCAACAGCAGCCCAGCCATAATCGTCTTTCCGGCTCCTGGATCATCAGCTAGCAGAAATCGCAGCCTAACCTGCGGCAAAATTCGTTCGTAAACCGCTTCTAACTGGTGAGGTAAAGGACGCACTCCACTCAGGCTGACAGCAAAGTGAGGATCGTAGTCAAATGCTGTTTTAATCCTTGCTGACTCAATTAATAGGAAAAACTGATTTGCATCTACAGGAACTTCCGATACTTGCTCAAGACTTGCTAAAATCTCCTCAGCTTCTGCTACTGTAAGATATGCATCGTGCAATTCTCCCTGTTGATTGCGAACCCGTAGCAGCCATGTATCTTCTAAGAGTTTTGCCGATTCAACAGTCACAGAACCAGTAAATTGTCCTGAGATGGAAATCCGTTTTCCGATTAAGTGCATGATTAATTGTTAATGGCTAATTGCGAATTGCGAATTGCTAATGAAAGACTGGTGATGAACAGTTAGCAATTAACAATCTACAATCAACTATTAACTTTTCCCAATTGGGATGACATCCGAGTTATTACGGTTATGCGATCGCTTCAACAACTAGCTATAATTATTTTCATGTGGAGTGTCATCATCTACTGATGCTGTTGGCGAAATATTTCTTAATGTAGCTATGGTAATGATTGAAGTTGAAGCCGAAAAAAAAGCATAACTAAACAAGGCAAAAGTTAAAAGTCAAAAGGCAAAAGAAAGAAAAAGAAAATTCGGTTTCAAGCCCCCAAATCGATGGAAAACCAAAAAATATTTTTTAAGGGGACACATAGTGCGAGCAAAAAAGGTGAGCGTAAGATCCCCTAATTTTAATTATGGGGATTCTCTTTTTACTTTTTAATCACACATTTAGTTTCCTGTCAATACGTAAGTCCTAATTATTTGGAACTTGCAATTTGGAATTGTTCTGACGGTGGGTGGCAGCTTGGGTTAACAAAGATTCCGCAAAGGCGATCGCCTGCTGTGCTGACTTACCCCCAGCTAACTGTGCCAGTTCTTCGCGTCGCTTACTGAGATTATCTAAGGTAGTCACTCGCACAACGGTGCGTTCAATTTTCGCATCAAGGTTTTGGATTTCTGATTCTGCTGAAACTTCTTTAATAGTGCGTTTATCCACGCGGAAGTGACGATCTGCCATTGCGGCTACTAAGGGTTGGTGGGTAACACATAACACTTGCTGACGCTGACCAAGTTGGTGTAACTTTTCTGCTATCGCCTGTGCCACACGTCCGGAAACTCCAACATCAATTTCATCAAATACTAATGTTTCCGTCGTATCTGCTTGGGAAAAACAAGCTTTCAAAGCCAGCAAAAAGCGGCTCATTTCACCACCAGAGGCAATTTTTGTTAAAGGTTGCAGCGGTTCGCCAGGATTGGGACTAAACATGAAGGTAATTTTGTCTGCTCCTGCTATAGTCGGAGAAGTAGGCAAAATCTCAACTTTAAACTGTACCTTTTCCATTGCTAAAGGCTTCAGTTCCCTGAGTATTTTCGCTTCTAAATTTGTCGCAGTAGAGCAACGCAACTGAGTTAACTGTCGGCAGGCGACAGTCAGCTTCTCCAAACACTCCTTTTCTTGCTGCTCTAGATTTTCAATCGATTGTTCACTATCATTAAGGTCAGATAATTCTCCCTGTATGCGCTGGTAATAAGCTATCGCCTCGGTCAGTGTCGGACCGTACTTGCGACAAACTTGCTTTAATTCCCGTATCCGTTCTTCCACTTCCTCCAAACGCTGGGGATCTGCCTCCAATTCTTCCCCATAGGCATTTATTTGTCTTGCCACTTCCACAACCATTGCTTGAGCATCCCTTACCAAATCCAATAGTGGTTGTAGCTTGGTATCATATTCTACCATAGAATTTAAGGTGTCCTCACTGTCTCCCAGTAAGTCCGCAGCTGCTGGGGTATCCCCATCATCTTGGTATAAAGCTTGGTATACTTTATAACTCATCTGTTGCAAATCGACGACATGATTGAGCCGTTCGTGTTCTTGTTGAACCTGTGTTAATTCATCGGCATCGCTGAGGTTTGCGGCTTTCAATTCCTGCACTTGATACGTCAGCAAATCGAGTTGTTGCAAACGTTCGCGTTCTGATGTCCGACGTTTTTCTAATATAAGACGCGCTTGCTGGTAACCACTAAAGGTAGAAGCGATCGCCTGACGCAGCGGCATAAGTTGGTCACCACCGTACAGATCCAACCAATCGCGGACTTGGGCAGATTGTCCGACTTGTAAGGTTTGACCTTGGGCGGTGATTTCCACCAAGCGATCCCGCAGCCCTGCCATCACCTGCAGATTGACTAACACTCCATTAACCCGCGAGCGACTGCGGATATTACTACCTGTGGCTGTAATTTCTCTACCGATGACTACGGAGTTCTCATCAAGAGAATCGATCTCCTGTTCGCTTAACCAAGCGGTTAATGCCGAGTTTGAGGTGAAGGTGGCTTCCACCATTGACCGATTTGAACCAGTACGAATTACTCGACTGGAAACCTTACCACCCAATACCGCATCAATGGCATCTAAGATAATCGACTTGCCAGCGCCAGTTTCACCTGTCAATACATTCAGTCCAGCACCAAACTCGAGTTCTAATAGGTCAATTAAAGCAAAGTTTTCAATTCGCAATAGAGATAACACAACTCTAAATTCTCCGCTAGGACAGACGCCGGATACTTCCAACTTAAGAGATACTAGTGATTATAGAAGCTGCAACACTTAATACTATTGGATTACATACTCCCAAATGAAGTGTATCAAACCTAATTTAATTTGACTTAGTCAGATGTCCCCTGTCTCTTGCCCTTTGTAAATACTCATAACCAATCAAGAGGATGCGAGTTTATTTACAGAATTGTTACAATACTTAACGTGTTGACCCCCATGCGGTGGCATTCCATGATTACCAAGACAGTTCCCCCTACTTCCCAACCAGTCGTTGATATTGAGGACAGTCATAAATTGTCCGTAACTGAAATAGTGCCAGAAAATGGTGCGCTCGTTGAAGTCGTCAGCTTACCAGACCAAAGTGAAGCCCAATATAACTTGGTTAATGTAGAAAATCGACCTGAGTTATATTACGATGCCGAGGCGATCGCCGCGCACTTCAAAAAAAGACCCCTGCAAGTTTTGCGGCGTATTTTCAAAGTCTTGACACCAACTCTTACCTTTATTTTAGGTTTGTGGTGGGATAACAAACGGGGAGTTGTCGTTAAAAATGACCACCGTCGAGCGATTCACCTCAGAGAACTGCTGACGAACCTGGGACCCGCTTACATTAAAATTGGACAAGCTTTATCTACACGACCAGATCTCGTTCCTCCTGCCTACTTAGAGGAACTCACTAAACTACAAGACAAATTGCCACCCTTCCCGAACGAAATAGCCTACCAATTTATTGAAGAAGAATTGGGGGCGACTCCAGAAGAAGTATATCTCGAACTCTCACCCGATCCAATTGCCGCCGCTTCCTTGGGACAAGTTTACAAAGGTAAGCTGAAAACAGGTGAGGACGTTGCGATCAAGGTCCAACGCCCTGACTTAAGAGAACGCATTACCATAGACTTGTACATATTGCGCCGATTAGCCGGATGGGCGCAGCGAAATATTAAACGGGTGCGGAGTGAGCTTGTGGCCATCCTAGATGAGTTGGGGTACCGCATCTTTGAAGAGATGGACTACATCCACGAGGGAGAAAACGCTGAGCGATTTTACCAACTGTACGGTCATTTAAAAGACGTATACGTACCGAAAATATACTGGGAATACACCAATCGTCGCGTTCTGACAATGGAGTGGATTAACGGTGTAAAACTAACTGATACAGACGCAATTCGCGCTCGAGGTATAGATGCTCGGTATTTAATAGAAGTTGGTGTACAGTGTTCATTACGCCAGTTACTAGAAGATGGTTTTTTCCATGCCGATCCCCATCCAGGTAACTTATTAGCCACCTTTGATGGTCAATTAGCTTATCTCGATTTTGGAATGATGAGCGAGATCAAGCCCCAGCAGCGTTATGGTTTGATAGAAGCTATAGTCCACCTCGTTAACCGCGACTTTGACGCTTTAGGCCGTGATTACGTTAAGTTAGAATTTTTGACGCCAGAAACCGACTTAACACCAATTATTCCGGCATTTGCAAGGGTATTTGGTAATGCCTTGGGAGCAAGCGTCGCTGAGTTAAATATTAAAAGCATTACTGATGAACTATCAGCATTAATGTATGAGTATCCTTTCCGCGTACCAGCTTACTACGCCTTAATCATCCGTTCCTTGGTGACGTTAGAAGGTATCGCCATCAATATCGATCCGAACTTCAAAGTATTAAGTGCAGCTTATCCCTACGTCTCCAAACGCCTGTTAACCGATCCCTCACCAGAACTTAGAGCATCATTACAGGATTTATTATTCAAAGAAGGTAAATTCCGGTGGAACCGGTTGGAAAATTTGTTACGCAACGCCCGCAATAGCCAAGACTACGACTTCAATTTAGTACTGAATCAAGCAGTAGACTTCTTATCTTCCGAACGCGGCGCTTTCATTCGTAACAAAGTTGTAGATGAAGCTGTCAAAGGCGTTGATGCTGTTAGCAAAAATGCTCTCCACAACTTCACATCCTTACTGCGAGAAAGAGTCGGGATAACAACAGTCAATGAAACTCCCACAGCCACAATCGAACAACAACAAACATTGGAACATATCAAACAGATCTTAAAAATTCTTCAAGAAACCCGTGGCTTTGATTCCTCAAAACTCGCTCCCCAGATCGCCCAACTGTTCTTGAATCCAGGAGTACAGCGTTTGGGTCAACAGTTTGCTAGCCAGTTGCTGCAAAAGGCTGCAGCAAGATTGCTCCGGGAATTATTGACAGTAGAGGATGCTGATAGTAGGAAAAAAGAATTCAGTACTTTAGCGGTCAGCAGTCAGCGATAAGAGGAGTTTGTAGACGAGTTACTCATGAGCGGTGCCTTGATATTACCCCGTTTAGATGGAGGGGAACAGGGGGAACTCGGGGTTTCCTCTAGGGTAATGGGGGCTTGGGGGAAAGAAATTGCATTATTTATCTTACACCCGCAAAGGAGTAGCAGTTAGCAATTATTACAGAAACGCGACCTCGTCGTAGCCCCTTCCTTCTAGGAATGGGATTGACTCTTAGTCCCTTGTCTGGCGCATCAATTTGCCGAACCACGTTCAGGCTGTCAGAGAATTTCGTCTTGGATGAGAAACCGTTCGGGATCTGGCTTTGTTATTGATTACAGTTCCTCACTAGATCGCGTTTGTGAGAGGTAGATACAGCTTAGGCTTACACCTTGACAGAAATAAACAAATGTGTTAATTCAAATTTTACCTTGTTTGCATTGGTGGGCAGTGTTCCACAGGAACTCGAAAATTCGTAGAATTTGCGCTTGCACTGCCCACCCTACGCCTTGACTGGGAGACCCTTAATCGTTGTCTTTGTGAACCCCGTTTTTCTCCCGTTTCAGACCTTCTTCTAGGGCTTGAATTTGTTCCCGACGCGCCTCCAACTCTAGAGAACGACGTGCTAGATCTTGGTTTTGCAATGTCAGATTTTGTCGCCAATGTTCGGCTCGTTCAGCTTCTTGCTGCAAAAATTCCGGAGAAATACCAGAAGTTAAGTAGGTTTGCACCATAGCCAGTACCCAGTTCGTTGCGTCTTCAAGGCTTTCAATATCTCCTGTGGGCGAAAGTTCTACTAAAACTAGCAATTTTATAGTTAGCGAACTACCTTTTCCCAAGAGAATGAAAGCTTCTTCTGGAATCATGGCCCACATATTTTCAGCTTCCTGACGTGCTAACAACCGCAACTGGGGCTGGTCTAAAAATTCGTTCTTATGCACCTGAGCTAGATATAACATAACGGTTGTTTAGGAAGTTGCAAGTATAAAATGCAGACTGTTCCCTATGCTAACTTACGCAGGCGGTCACGCAAGATTTCCGCTTGCTTCTCCGCCTCTGCTAAAGCATCCCGTGCTCCTGATACCACATCTGCTGGTGCTTTATCAACGAAATTAGAATTACCCAACCTTGCACTCAAAGATTTGACTTCAGCTTCTACTTTGTTGAAGCTTCTCTCAAGTTTAGTACGTAGTGCTTCGGTATCAACTACCCCAGCTAGGGGAAGGAGTACTTGTATTGTCCCAACAACACCAGCTGCCACTTCTTCTGGTTGTTTCTCCAGTTTTTGAAACTGTTGAGCCTCTGTTGGGTTAAACCCCTGTTTCCAAAACATTTGTCTAGCTTTATTTGTGAGTAAATTTCGAGCAACAAACCACGTAGAATAACCAATCCCAACGACTTTAAAGAAATTCCCTAATAAGGGAATGTCATTAATTGCATCTACCACGGCAAAACTTATTCTTAGTAAGAAAACTCCGCCGATAATTCCTCCTATGTTCGTCCAACTTATTTGATTCTGCTTAATTGTCTCTTGCTTTTGCTCAAGAGCGATCATCAAAGTCTCCACCTTTGCTAAATCTTTAATGTAAGACTGTCCAGCATGAAGAATTTGCCGTTCCTTGTGACTGTCTGTCTGCAAATGTACCGTCACTTTCACCCCAGGCTTAATATCTGCTTCTGCTCGCAAATTGCGAATCGTGCGAATTGTACCAACAAGCAGTTCAAACTGTTCGTCCAAAGCTAGGTCAATTAAATTTGTTTCTGCTTCTGGATAGAGTTGTAAAGACAAACTCTGCTTGGAATCTGCTGGTTGCTGAGTCAGGGTATGCCAAATTTCTTCAGTTATGTGAGGCATGAAAGGATGAAGTAGTTTTAAAATACCTTCCAGCACAAAGCCAAGAGTTTGTTGGGCTACCCACCTCGATGTGGGATCAGCATCTTTTTGCAAGCGCGATTTGACAAGTTCAATGTACAGATCGCAAAAGTCACCCCAGATAAAATCATAAAGTCCCTTCGCGGCTTCTCCCAAACCGTAGTTATCAATGTAATCATTAGTTTGTTTAACAACCTGATTGTACCGGGAGAGAATCCAGCGATCGCTAAGCTCCAATTCTAGATTTTCGATGTTGAAGTTTGTGGAGTCTGATAATCCAAAATCCTCCAAATTCATCATGACAAATCGGGCCGCATTCCACAACTTGTTAGCGAAGTTACGGGACGCCTCTACCGATGACGATTCATTCTTTTTGCGATCGTACTCCAGCCGGATATCTTGACCAACCCCCGCCACTTCCTTAACAAGTGTGTAGCGTAAAGCATCAGTACCGTACTTATCAATTAATAACAGTGGGTCAATGCCATTCCCTTTAGACTTAGACTGCTTCTGACCATTTTCATCCAGTACCAACCCGTGGATGTAAACCGTTTTAAAAGGCATTTGATCAGTAAAGTGTCCTCCCATCATCGTCATTCTAGCAACCCAGAAAAAGATAATGTCAAACCCAGTCACCAAAGTACTAGTAGGGTAGTAAGTTGCTAAATCCCGAGTTTGTTCTGGCCATCCCAAAGTAGAAAAGGGCCAGAGTCCGGAAGAAAACCAAGTATCCAGTACATCCGGATCTTGTTCTATCTTGACATTTTCTCCAAATTGTGATATAGCTTTCTCTCTAGCTTCAGCTTCCGACTTCGCCACAACAAAAGGCGTATGATCAGTAATTTCTTCGCCAGTTTCACTCACAACGTACCAAGCAGGGATTTGGTGACCCCACCACAGTTGCCGAGAGATACACCAATCTTTAATTTTCACCAACCAGTCACGGTAAACCTTAGTCCAACGTTGAGGAACAAACTCCGGAGAATTATTTCCATCGAGGAATTCAAGGGTTCGATCTGCCATCGGGCGAATCTTGACAAACCACTGAGTAGAGAGGAGGGGTTCAACAGGGACTTTACCGCGCTCGCTATAAGGAACAGAATGCAAATAATCTTCCACCTTCACCAGAAAACCATCTGCCTCCAGACGGGAAACCACATTTTTCCGGGCTACAAAACGGTCTTGTCCTTGGAATGAACCAGCATTTTCATTAAGAGTGCCGTCCTTATTCATAATATTGATAAACGGCAGATTGTGACGCTGACCCATTTCAAAATCATTGGGATCGTGGGCCGGAGTCACCTTCACACAACCCGTCCCAAAAGTTAGGTCAACCAACTCATCAGCAATAATAGGGATTTCCCGATTCATAATTGGCAGAGTCAGCATCTTACCAACTAAGTGCTTATAGCGTTCATCACCAGGATTCACCGCAACCGCAGTATCACCCAGCATAGTTTCCGGACGAGTCGTCGCCACCTCTATATAACCAGAACCATCTGCTATCGGATAACGGAAGTGCCAGAGATGCCCATGAACTTCCTGATTTTCCACCTCCACATCAGACACAGCCGACTGAGTAGCCGGACACCAATTCACCAAATACTCGCCACGATAAATTAACCCTTCCTCATAAAGGCGAACAAAAGCTTCGACAACAGCCTTGGACAAACCCTCATCTAAAGTAAAGCGTTCGCGAGACCAGTCTGTCGATACCCCCAAGCGTCGCAACTGATTAACAATCGTTCCTCCAGATTCGGCTTTCCACTGCCAAGCACCTTCGAGAAATTTTTCACGCCCTAATTCATAGCGAGTTTTGCCTTCCGCCTTCAGTTGCTTTTCCAGAATTGCTTGCACGGCAATGCTGGCGTGATCGGTTCCGGGTAGATAGAGAGTATTGCATCCCTTCATCCGGTGGTAACGGATCAAACAGTCAATCAACGTATTCTCAAAGGCGTGTCCCATGTGCAAACTACCAGTGACATTTGGTGGTGGAATGACGATGCAATAAGGTTTACCACCATTGTTGGGATCTGCTTTGTAGATTTGGTTGTCTTCCCAAAACTTTTGCCATTTGGCGTCAGTGGAGAAGGGATCGTACAAACTGGGGAGGTTAGTGATTGTTTCGGTCATGCTGGGAAACATTAAGTATGGAAGAACTTTTATAAATTTTGCCACAGGGTATAGAGAGTATTATGAACCGCCTTCGCGAAGCGTCTCCCCTTGGGAGAAGACGCCAAGGACGCCAAGAGAAGAGAGCCAAGTCAAGAGGTAGATAGGTTAGCTTATGCTCTGATTGGAGCTGCGATTGAGGTGCATCGGGTGTTAGGACCAGCATTTTTGGAGTCTGTGTATCACCAAGCTTTAAAGCTGGAGTTTCAGATGCGGGAGATACCTTATAAATCTAAACCTTCAGTTGCAGTTAGATATAAAGGTCATCAAGTCGGTGAGAGTGAACCAGATTTTATTGTTGGCGATGTTTTGATTGTGGAATTGAAAGCTGTGGAGAAACTGACTCCGATTAACGAAGCCCAAGTCATGTCTTATCTCAGAGCCACTAGCAAAACTCTAGGTTTTCTGATCAACTTCAACGTCCCTATTTTAAAAGAAGGCATCAAACGCATCATCCTCTCTTCTTAATCTTGTCTTGGCGCTCTTGGCAACGGACACGTTGCAAGGGCGGGGGGAACCCCCACACGCAAGTGTCCTCGTCTTGGCGGTTCATCATATATTTTCTGTTATCTCAACCGACTTTTTGGGAAAACTATAACAGTAGCCTGATCAGAATTGTCAGTCACAATTGACTGATTGGGCTGGAGAATGAGTGACTTGCACCATTTCTTAATTCTAGCAATTTATAAATACTGGTGTGCATACTACTAACAAATGAACTACTTCCCTCCTCAAAACTTACTCTTGCTTCTATATTTTCATTGCTTGTTTGGGATTGAATTGTCAGAGCGGACACAACTGGTTATATGAGACGTTAAACTATGGACAAAATATTAGCTTATCGTACTACAAGCAATGATAAGTTAATACATTTTTGTGATTATTAATGATTCATAAAATATATTCTGATATCAGAAGCCAGTTATGTCAGTTGAACAAAGTTACGCGACAACTACAGATTTAACGATCGCTATTGGCAATATTGAAGAAAACCAACTGCAGTTTCACTCTGCTCCTATAGGTACTCTTGCCAAACAACAAGGAACGATTTCTACTTTTCTTGCTCCCCTCACTCAGGATACCTTTAAATTAGTCGTTACTGAGGTTGAACAGAAATTAAGGGTTGTTAATCAAACACTCTCAATGTTGGATTCACAGGGGTTTGAAACTATCCTTCAGGAAATGTTGCATTCGATTACTCTGAAAACAGGGGAGTTATTGGGGGCTGATCGGACAACAATATTTTTATTGGATGAGCAGAAAAAACAACTCTGGTCAATTTTGGCGGAAGGTGATGGCGGTTGCTCTCTCGAAATTCGCATTCCGGCAGATAAGGGTATTGCTGGTGAGGTGGCAACGTACAAGAAAGTTGTGAATATTCCCTATGATTTTTATGATGATTCGCGCTCTTATTTTGCTCAAGAACAAGAAAAAAGAACTGACTACCGCACTTACACTATGTTGGCTCTGCCTTTGTTGAATGAACAAGGAAAATTAGTGGCGGTGGTACAATTACTGAACAAATTAAAATGTTCTTACAATCCAGGAGCTCCGCTAAAAGAACGTATTGATGTTGAGGGATTTACTAGCGCTGATGAACAATTATTTCAGGAGTTTGCTCCTTCTATTAGGTTGATTTTAGAGTCGTCACGTTCTTTTTATATGGCGACTCAAAAACAAAGAGCTGCGGCAGCACTGATGAAGGCAATTAAGTCTTTGAGTGAAAGCAGTCTTGATTTGGAGGAAACACTGAGGCGGGTGATGGATGAAGCGAAGGAACTGATGAATGCTGATCGTAGTACTTTATGGTTGTTGGATCGCGATGCTGGTAAACTCTGGACAACAATTACTCAGGATGATGGTTCGACTAAGGAGTTGCGAGTACCAATAGGTAAGGGATTTGCGGGGATTGTCGCTGTCTCTGGCGAAAGGTTAAATATTCCTTTTGATTTGTACGATCATCCCGACTCTGAAACTGCTAAGCAAATGGATCGGCAAAATGGCTATCGTACTTGTAGTTTACTTTGTATGCCAGTGTTTAATGCCGATCAAGAGTTGATTGGTGTAACTCAGCTTGTTAATAAGAAGAAATCAGGAGATTTTCCTCCTTATAATCATAGGTTTTGGCCAAAAGCACCTGAGTGTTTTCAAGCGAGTTTTGATCGTAATGATGAAGAATTTATGGAAGCTTTTAATATTCAAGCGGGAGTGGCTCTGCAAAATGCTCAGCTCTTTGCTACAGTTAAGCAGCAGGAACAAATGCAACGCGATATTCTTCGTAGTCTATCGAATGGGGTGATTTCAACTGATAAAGCTGGGTTGATTATTGCTGCTAATGAAAGCGCTAAGCAAATGCTTGGACTCCAGTCTGATGAACGTTTGGAAGGTATATTGATTAGTGATATCATCCGCATTAAGGAAGGTCATTTCACTAAGTGGTGTCAAGCAGCTTTAAATACAGCAGACTCACACGATCATGAACAATATTATCCTGATCGCACGCTCCTTTCTCATGGTGAAAAACACCACAGTATTAATTTATCGATAAATACGATTGCTGATGCCAGTGACTCTCAACAAGTGCGGGGAGCGCTGGTGGTGATGGATGATATTAGTGATGAGAAGCGTCTCAAGAGTACGATGTACCGTTACATGACTCAGGAATTAGCGGAAGAATTACTGAAGTTGGATGACGCTAAACTGGGTGGCGATCGCAAAGAGGTGTCGATTTTATTTTCTGATATTCGTGGCTATACGACTTTGACAGAAAATTTGGAGGCCGAAGAAGTTGTCGGTATGCTTAACGAATATTTTGAATCTATGGTGGAGGCGGTTTTTAAGTACAAAGGGACTCTTGATAAGTACATTGGGGATGCAATTATGGCTGTGTATGGCTCCCCTTTACCTTTGCATGAACACGCTTGGATGGCAGTGCAAACATCGCTGGAAATGCGCGATCGCTTGCAGGAATTCAATGCCCGTCGTTATGCAGCTAACAAACCGAAAATCAATATCGGTATTGGTATTAATTCTGACGTTGTTATTAGTGGTAATATTGGTTCTAGCAAGCGAATGGAATTTACTGCTATTGGCGATGGAGTCAATCTGGGTTCGCGCTTGGAAAGTGTTAGCAAGCAGTACGGTTGTGATATTATTATCAGTGATAAGACGTATAAACCTTGCAAAAATTTTGTATGGTCGAGAGAACTAGATTACATCCGCGTCAAAGGCAGAAATGAGCCAGTCGCTATTTATGAACTGGTGGGTTTGCGTTCCGATCCCATACCCTGTCAAAAATTGCAAGTCATTGAGCATTATCATAAAGGTCGCGAGTATTACTTGAATCGTCAGTTTACCTTTGCCCAAACTGAGTTTACCAAGGTTTTGGAAGTTGACAAAAATGACAGCGCCGCAATGTTGTATCTGCAGCGCTGTCATCACTGGCTACAAACACCGCCATCAGATACAGACTGGGATGATGGTGTCTGGACTTTCAAGGAGAAATAATAAGTGGATTGACTGTTGATGGTTAATTGGAAGAAGCGTTAAATTTTCTTCTATCCACTAACACTCAACCATCAACCATTATCTATAAACAATTCTTTACATTTTTGACAGGATCTATTTCAGTTTGTAACTATTTGCATATCCTAATCGGCTATTCCTTTAGACTGATCCTTTATAGGAAACTGTTGGGATAAAAGCTTATGCATTTACTAAATGTATTTTGTCATACTTCTTTAGTTGCTGTTTCTTGTGTAGCCAGTATTGCAGGCTTGGTCTTACTCTGGGATTTTTCTGAGAAGCCTTCAGATAGACAAAAACGCAAGCAGCAAAAGGATGAAGTCGAACAGACAGAGCAAATACTGTTTAGAATGTGTTTTTCATATTGGCTCGTTTACTGTATTGCTTTTGGCATCCAGAAGATAATATTACCAGACTGGGAAACTTTGATGATGAGCTTGAGAATAACAACTGCTTTGTCATACTTTTTAACATTTTCTTGTATTGTCAGCCTACCATTGCATAAATTAGCTGTTCGCCGCATACAAGAGTAGGGGCAGTTATAATTACAGAATGTCCTCTTCAAAAGCAATATCTACACAAAACCCGCCTGTAAAGAAGGCGCGGAGTGAGAACTCATAAGGCTCACTCCTCACCTAATTTTTCATAGCAATCGCGATTGCCTCTTCGAGTTGTTCGCGATCCAAAATAGTCAAGATAAACACTTCTTGCACCGTTTTCCCTTGGCGTGCAATAATCTTGAAGCCTCCTTGAATTGGCACAGACACACGCAGTTGCATCTTGGGCATATGCCCTTTCACTCGCCCAATTTCTCCTGGTGTGACAGTTTGAATTCCATCAAGATGCACCAGACGTTCTAAAACAGGGATAAGACCATGCATATGGGTCGAGTGATTCCAAACCAGTCTGCCAGTTTTTTGAGAAGCCGCCTTATGGGTATTGACGATGCGTTTGCCCATTGTCGTTAAGCACCCTCTAAAGGGGCCATTGTCAAACCAGCTCGACGCAGTTGCTGGTGGTAAAGTTCTGCAGGTTCTTGAGGACCAGTCCAGACAATTGCTTGACCTTCATAGTGTACCTGATTGGTCAGTTCCCAAGCTAGATCGTTAGTCATCCCTGGAATGTACTTCTTCAGACACTCAGAGACGTGCTGAAACGTGTTAAAGTCATCATTTAGAACGATCACTTTATAATTGGGATATAGCTTGCGGGTAACTTGACTAGACCGTTCAGGAGCTACAGTTGGTGCCGTCGCCATGCCGTAAACTGCTGCTGAAAGTCTTTTAACCATAAAATATTTATCCGATAGAGTTTAACAGAATAACACTACAAGTAACTAGTTTAGTCTATCGTCTATGGTTAGTAAGTAGCGATCGTGAAAAAACGACTTACACAACTAATTGCGTAAGTCGCTTTGGTCTAAGTTCCGTCCCGGACTCAATGCCATAATTCAAATAGCTAGGGGTTAGTTTGGCAGTAACGCCACTTAGATGTGCAGAGCGATACCTACGGCACACTTCCCTTCGGGACGCTCCGCGAACGTGAACGCTCGTAACTATGTAGTCTCGTAATACAGAACTAATTATCTAAAGATTGTTCCGAAACCTGCGTAAAAACTCCCTACCTCCTTCGTATAAGGGTTTAAAGAGGTAGGGGTGAAAGCATAATGCTTTGAAAAGCTCCGTCAAGACATTTTATAGATAAGTATTGATGTTGCTCTGCGTACTGTACTTTATGTATCTATGGTTACAACAAATTGCCAAAAATTCGGAATTAACCAGGAAATTGCGATGGATGATGATGTTTTAGATTATCAACTGCGTCAGCTAGTTTGCGAAGCACAACAACATCCACCAAATAGTACTCAACGACGGACAGTGTTGAATAGCTTAATAAAAAAAATTCAGCATTCACGGAAATTAAAAAGCTTTACAAAATGGCAGAATTTACCCGACTTTGAAGAGATTTCTCACGAAGCTGAGGCAAAAACCTATGTGGAAATTTGCAAATCTATCGATAATTATCACTCAGAACATAAGGTATTGGCTTGGGTAAATAAAATATTCTAATGGCGATTTGACGATGTTCTGTATGGGCTTTGAAACTAATTGGTCAGATGCTGACCGCAGCAATCCTTGGATGCTGAGTTTAATAGATTTGGCTGATTTAGAGGTGAAAAATATTTGGAAAATAGAGTGTCGTCCTGTGTTACCAGATGCGGAATATTTAGAAATTCCCACAGAGGTGAGTGCAGATAGAATTGGCTATGTAGCCGTATAGCAAAACCCTAGCCTCTGCTGGTGATGATGACAAAATAATCTTAGGGAATTTTGACCTTGATGATTTACTAAAAAAAGGTTGCGACTGGCTACACGATTATCTACAAAATAACCCCGATCTTAGCGCAGAAGATAGGCATTTGTGTAACGATATCAAACCTTGAGGTTCAATAGCGATGTTAATTCAATTAAAATCAAAATAAACCTTATATGCCACACCCCAGATAATGACAGACCAGCAATTACTAGAACGTATAGTCCTCAATCCAAAAGTGCTAGCAGGAAAGCCTGTAATTAGAGGAACCCGTTTGAGTGTTGAGTATATTCTTAACCTGCTTGCTCATGATGCAAACGTCGCAGAAATTCTCGAAGAGTACGAAGGGTTGAGTCCCGAAGATATTAAAGCTTGTATTCTGTTTGCTAGTAAATCGCTATCGAATACAACTTTTATGCCGCTCGTGGTAGAAAATACTTAGATGCGCTTTCTGGTAGATGAATGTACGGGGTCAGTCGTTGCTCGTTGGTTGCACAACCAAGGTTATACTCCCTTTCCAGTGTAAGATTACCTATTTTCTTTTTAAATTTCTTCTCTTCTCCCAAGGGGAGACGCTGCGCGAACGAGACGCTGCGCGAAGGCGGTTCAATAAAATATACCAATTCCATAAAACTTCGCGACACATCAAATATACTGCAAGGGCGAACAGCCGTTCGCCCCTACCTCTATCTGTCGCCGCCTTTTAAAGAATTGGTATTAGGTATTCTTCTGGCGGGAAGGAAGTAGTTCTCAAAAGGTAATGAGTAATGGGGAAGAAATTGCCCCATTCCCAATTTCCGACAATTATTTCCAATTATCCCAATTTTCGTTAAAAATCGAGGTATCTGGGAAAGCAGTGGGATTGCCGTTTTTCTCCAAGAGTCGTTGGAGAAGTTCCAGTTTTGGTTCTGGTTTGGGTAAGTTATCTACTAAATGGTAAGGTGCAATATTATTTTCTAAGGCAAAAGCTGCTATTGTTCCGGCTGCTGCACCAGCAGACCATTCAAACGAGTGTACCCTGTAGGCAGCAGCAGCTATGTGACTGGTAGCAATGCTTTTACCACCTACTAATAAATTGTCAATTTTCTGAGGAATCATTGCCCTTAAAGCAATTTGGAAAGGATAAGCTTGTCCGGCACCACGCCTTTCCCCAGTACGTTCTGTATTGCCAGGGGCTTCTGGAGGGCTTTTGGTCATACAAGGATGGAAGTCTATGGCGTAGTGTCCAATGCCCACAGCATCAGGGAAGATGGTAGAACGAGTCCGGCGCGTTGCGGTTTCCGGACGCTGCTGCCCTGAGAGTACGGATGCGGCTTCCAAACCTGCTAATGCTGCTTTCAAGCGACGATACTCATCCGGTGAAAGTGTCTTGCGGTAATACTCGTCATTGTAGTTGCGACGAGAAATATCAATTTCCCAGATGTCAAAGCCTTGTGGTTGCCCCCAACTAGGGCGTCCAATGATGCGTCTTGATTCACGCATGTAAGGAAATTTAGACAAGCCATGCACTGTCCCCATTGGAGAATCTAAACCGCTTAAAAGGCGGATATTCGGTTGCGGTTGCTTGACGCCATCCCCCAACTGAGAATCTGTGACTCCAGCATAGAGCCAATAAAAGTAACCTAAAGCATTTTCTTCAGCTTTTTGCAAGCTTTCCACCCGTAGTCCACCCATCCAGCCTCCTGGCTCCAACTGCCCGTTCTCTTGGAGTTGTTGGTGAGTGTAAAGTAGGTTATCGGCAGCGGTTCCCGGACGATAATCGTTACCCCATGTCCAGTTTTGCATGGAGATATCCCCCGGCACTGGCTCAGTAAACTTGTTGCCGCCAAATTCGATTTGTTTGCCTGGATGAGGGTCCCAAATCCGACGGTATGTGAAAACTAAGGGGAAGTTTGCTAGTCTCTTAAGTTCATAACTGTAGTATGGTGAATACTGTGGGTAAAAATCAGGCATTTTATAGTTTTGCGGTTTCTCAGTAGCCTCCATCGCAAAAGTGTAGGTAAAACCTTGAGTACAATAAGGATCGTTGTTGGTGCTTGAGGAAGACGGTTCTAAGTAGGAGATTCCATCAATTCCTACACGGTAGGGAACATCAGCAAGAGCGATAATTTCTCCGGTTTCACTAGCATCTAAAACGTACCAGTTAGGAGCATTACTATCAGTACTTTTGGTTTGCTTGGGGGCGAACCTAAGAATAGTTTTGCTAAAGCGAGAAGAGTTTTCGTAGCTATAGGCGTCTTTAATGGTTTGAGATAAAGTAAAGGTGTTAAGAGGTGGTGCGCCTTTCGTCGGTTGATGTTGGATGGCGATCGCACCCTTTATAATTTTCCCGTCATCACTTTTTTCCAATTCCTTGATCACGGTATTGGGAAACCACTCTAACTTGCCCCTGCCCCGTTTCTCTGCATCTCGGAGCATTTGGGTCAAGATAAGATGGGCATCGCGGGGTAGAAAACAGGATTCACTCACCCAACAATTACCAGGATTGAGTTTGCCGTAACGACTCTGAATGCGCTGACGCAATTCTAAGTAACCGCGAGAGTAAAATAAGCGCGATCTCTGGGTTGGTCGTTCGTCAAGTGCAGAAGTCCCTTGAGAAGAAATTTGTCCTCCCAACCAGTCGGTAATTTCTGTCAGACAAACAGTTCGTCCAGCGAGTAAAGCCTCGTAAGTGGTGGCGACACCAGAAAGTCCACCTCCTACAACCAGAATTTCGCAATTTACTGTTTTGTCTGGGTTTGGTGGTGCTGCTGTCACAATGTATGGTGTTAGAAAAGCCGAGATGACAGTCAGACTCATTAGCGATCGCTTGATATTCAGCAAGATTCCGTTCAACTCCCTTGTCAATTTTTAGATCATATTTATAGCAGTTCTATTTGAGTTGTGACTTGTATAGGAGTTGTCATTTATACTAAGGACATCGGACAGATGACAGTTTTAATAGAATTCACCCATCATTTAGCATTGCTATATATTTACGTTGCATTTTATAAGATTACATGGTATACGCTATTAGCTATTAACCTTTAGATATAGCAGTTCTACATCGTTCATTAGGAACGAAACCCCTGACTTCTTTAATAAGTCGGGCATCAGGATCTTGCAATACCTTCTGACCCACTACTAATGACTGATGACTAATGACCAATCAAAAATATATAATCATATAATGGGGAAACAAAGACTGAAAAAACAAGTTATATTATTCGTGCTGAGTATAAGTACTTGTATTGTGGTTGTAAGTAACTACTGGGAAATATCAGCAATGGCATTACCACCGCAAGAAGATATACCAGAAGAGATATTGCGAATGGAAATCGTTACAGAAGCGAGATCGCCCCTTGATGGGAAACCGTTAACTGCAGCCGAATATATAGAATTGCAAGCCCAGTTACAAGCCAGTCCAACACCAAAACTTGCTCCTACTATTAGAGAAAAAGTTTATTTACTTCACATACGTAGCTTACTACGTCAACTTTTTCCCTTTATACATTTCTAATGATCTCTAGGAATCGATATATGCTCTAGCATTCTAGTTTCATTCTAAGGTACGATGACTTGAGAACAGAATTTGCAAATAAATGTAAAGAACGCATATAGCAATTTAAAATGATTCATGAATTCCAATCAGTCTGTCATCTGTCCGGTGTCCTTATTACAAATGAAAAAAGACTATCCTCACCCAAGTTGTCTTAAAACTCAGATAGGACTGCTAGAGAAGTTAAAAACCAGATTTAATCACTCAATATTATTTAAAGTAGGTGCTCCATGTCTATAAGCACGATCGCTCCCGAACAGGTTAACCGTATCGTTTGGAATCAGCATGACGATCCCTTTGAAGTCCTGGGTTCTCATCCCATACAACAGGATGGTAAAAGTCTTTGGGCAGTGCGAGCCTACCTACCAAATGCAAGTGCTGTATGGGTTGTTCTTCCAGAGGAACGAAAAGAGTACCCAATGGAAACGGTGCATCATCCCCACTTTTTTGAATGTACAATTGACATCAAAAAGCTAGCAAATTACCAGTTACGCATCAAAGAAGGAGAACTTGAAAGAGTCATATACGACCCTTACGCTTTTCATTCTCCTTTATTGACTGACTTTGATTTGCACCTGTTTGCCGAAGGTAACCATCATCGGATTTATGAGAAGTTGGGAGCGCACCTTACGGAAGTAGAGGGTGTGAAAGGTGTTTATTTTGCTGTGTGGGCACCCAATGCTCGTAACGTTTCACTTTTGGGAAATTTTAATGAATGGGATGGACGCAAGCACCAGATGCGTAAAGGTAGTACTGGGATTTGGGAATTGTTTATTCCTGAACTTGGGATTGGAGAGAATTACAAATACGAAATCAAAAACTTTGATGGGCATATTTACGAAAAATCTGATCCCTACGGTTTCCACCAAGAACCCCGTCCCAAAACTGCATCTATCGTCACCGACTTGGATGCTTACACTTGGAGTGATGAAGATTGGTTGAACACGCGACGCCAAGCCGATCCTCTAACCCAACCAATATCAGTCTACGAATTGCATGTAGGCTCTTGGTTGCACGCGGCAAGTGCAGAACCGGCAAAACTACCTAATGGTGAAACAGAACCTGTGGTTCTCGTCTCCGATCTCAGCCGAGGGGCACGTTTTCTCACTTATCGAGAACTAGCAGACAAACTTATTCCCTACGTCAAAGACTTGGGATACACCCACGTCGAAGTACTCCCCATTGCCGAACATCCCTTCGATGGTTCTTGGGGTTATCAAGTCACCGGTTACTACGCCCCGACTTCCCGCTTCGGTACTCCTGAAGACTTGATGTATTTTGTCGATCAATGCCACCAAAACGATATCGGTGTAATTGTAGACTGGGTTCCAGGTCACTTTCCTAAAGATGGTCATGGTTTAGCCTTCTTCGATGGCAGTCATTTGTACGAGCACGCCGACTCTCGTATAGGTGAACACAAAGAATGGGGTACCTTAGTCTTCAACTACTCTCGCCACGAAGTCCGAAATTTCCTGGTAGCAAATGCCCTCTTCTGGTTTGACAAGTACCACATCGATGGCATTCGCGTTGACGCTGTCGCCTCTATGCTTTATCTTGATTATTGTCGCGAAGATGGAGAATGGTTGCCCAACCAGTATGGTGGCAGAGAAAACCTAGAAGCGGCAGATTTTCTGCGTCAGGTAAATCACGCCATCTTTAGTTACTTCCCCGGTGTTGTTTCCATTGCTGAAGAATCTACCTCATGGCCGATGGTGTCTTGGCCTACCTATACTGGAGGACTCGGCTTTAATTTGAAGTGGAACATGGGGTGGATGCATGATATGCTGGATTACTTCAGCATGGACCCTTGGTTCCGCCAATTTCACCAAAACAACATTACTTTTAGTATGTGGTACCACCACAGCGAAAACTTCATGCTTGCGCTGTCTCATGATGAAGTAGTGCATGGGAAAAGCAATATCATCGGTAAAATGCCGGGAGATATATGGCAGAAGTTTGCTAATGTACGTTGTTTGTTCGCCTATATGTTCACTCACCCAGGTAAGAAAACCATGTTTATGAGCATGGAATTTGGGCAGTGGAGTGAGTGGAATGTTTGGAGCGATTTGGATTGGGATTTGCTACAGTCTGAACCGCACCAACAACTTAAACAGTTTTTCAAGGATCTGAACCGTCTCTACCGTTCGGAACCATCTTTATATAGTAAGGATTTTGCTCGAGAAGGGTTTGAGTGGATTGACTGTAGTGACAATCGCCACAGCGTAGTTGCGTTTATCCGTCAGGATAATGATTCTAATGATTTCACTGTTGTGGTTTGCAACTTCACACCGCAACCCCATTCCCATTACCGCATCGGTGTACCGGAAATGGGCTTTTATCACGAGTTATTCAACAGCGATGCGCGTCAGTATGGCGGTAGCAATATGGGCAATTTGGGCGGTAAGTGGACAGATAATTGGTCACTCCACAACCATTCTTATTCGCTAGATTTGTGTCTGCCACCCTTGGGAGTCTTGATTCTCAAGTTGGATCGGGAGAAGACGGCCGCAGTTATGCAATAACTTTTAGGTAGTAATAAAATGTAGGAGGGTGCTGCCCCTCACAGGTGTAGGTTTTTTACAATTAGGTGTTGGCAAGACTTGGAGGACAAGGTGGGAAAGTGGACTTGGTGGAAAAACCGAACCGCTCATGGGACGGTACTAACTGACGGGAATTGGCTCAAAAGGGCTTTTTCCGTTAAAGAATCTTCCTTGTCTGCCTGTCTTCTCATCCTCCAAGTCTTGCCTCAACCGAAATATTAAAAACCTACCCTTGTGAGGGGTACTGCTCTCCCTACATTTTAGGTTCATAGTTGCGCTTTAGTGCTAAAACGCAACTACAAACAAAATATAAAAATTTTACATTTTTTTACATAGCTTTGTTTTTTACTGCCGAGATTACCCCCGCAACGCGCTGCCTCGGCTATACAAACAAAGCCCGCCGACGCGGGCTATAGAAAAAAGGTTGACAAACCGGATTTAGTATGATTCCGAAACACTGCAACTTGATGTTGTAGCTTGCTGTATTAGTGTCTAGTTTAAATTAATGTCTTTTTAGTGATGAGTGCTTATATATGCGGCTAAGGTTATTTGCTCAAATATTAGCAGGTGTAGCAACAGCTTCTGTGATTTCGGCTTTGGCGATCGCCACTACCACAAGCAACCTGCCAAGTTACGCTTGAGGGTTTTAAGTCCCGGTGAATTAGATTTTGTTGATGAACAAAGACCAAAACTTCTAAAATATCGTATAAAAGTTTAATTACGTAAGCTTCACTTAGTTGTGCATTTGGTACTAATTCTCGGCTGAGGTCGTGACCTTCAATATATTCCTGAACTAAATAAAATTGTTGATATTCTTGAAAGAAGAAAAGAAGGCGCGGAATTTGGTCATGCTTTCCCAATATTTCCAGCTTTTCTGCTTCCCTTTTAAATAATCTTTCTCCAACTTCTAAAGTGCGTGGATCGGTAGACATTGGCTGAAACTGCTTCACAACACACTGAGGATTCCCTGGTCGTCCTGTGTCAAGTGCAAGGAAAGTAATACCAAATCCGCCTTCTCCTAGTTGTTCAACAATTTGGTAGCGTCCACCGAGAATTTGACCTATCATTCAAGTCACCAATTTTATCTATAATTTTTATACCATTTCTCCAAAAGATTGCCATACATGGTTCTAGATCGGAGTGCGATCGCCTTCATGCTGCTTTCTTCATAGTCAGCATAAAGGCGTGTTTAGCCTGTGTAGCAGCGTTTTCAACCGTGCAAGAAGGATATTTGTTGTCTAAGAGAATATATGCGATGCCCTTGGCCACGGCGGTATCGCCGTATCGCACCCCCGTCCATCCGCTCAAGTAACATAGAAGAGTCAGCACTGGGTACGCAACCACAGAAAAGCTATGTCAGAAACTACTTTAGCACCATACGTAACACTACCGCCAACCCAGGCAGAACTGCCCTACGATGATGGAGTACCAATGGAAAGCCCAAGGCATAAAACTCAAATGGATTTGCTCATTGATGCCTTAATGGTTTGGTTGGCACAACGAGAGGATGGGTTTATCGGCGGCAATATGTTTGTATACTACAGCCTAATGCAGGTAAAAAACCAAGACTTTCGTGGACCAGACTTTTTTGCTGTGTTAGGAGTTCCCAAGGGAGAACGTCGCAGTTGGGTTGTTTGGGAAGAGGGTAAAGCACCAGATGTAGTTATTGAATTGCTGTCAGACAGCACCAGAGCACAAGACAAGAATGAGAAAAAGCTAATTTATCAAAATCAATTACGGGTATCAGAGTATTTCTGGTTTGATCCCTTCAACCCAGATGATTGGGCTGGTTTCTTGCTCGAAAAAGGAGTTTACCAACCTTTAATTCCAGACGAACAGAACCAGTTAGTGAGTCATTCATTAGGGTTGGCATTGCAACTTTGGCAGGGTAACTACAAAGGCATTGATGCAACTTGGTTGCGCTGGGCAACGTTGAAGGGAGAATTGCTACCAACTTATGAAGAACAGGAACGCCTCCGCGCAGAACAAGAACGCCTCCGCGCAGAGTCGGCAGAGTCGCAGATCCAACAACTACAGTCACAGCTACAACAGACGGTACGCAATTTACTTCAGACAGGAATGACAGTAAAACAAGCAGCTGGGTTAACTGGTTTGTCTATACCTGAAGTAGAGCAACTAAGTCGTTGTTGAACAAGGTGACAAAGTCCGGTGTCTGGTACGGGACATTGATAAAGCGCGATCACCGTTGTGGCGAATATTACGTTAAGAGAAACTTTGACTCCTGTGATGGCAAATATTCAAGTGATCGTTTGTTGCACGGCACTGCGCGTACAACCATTGGAGGGAGATACTCCCGAACGTGCTAAATACTAGCAAGGGGTCAAATTTTATCAGCCGGAAATTGTTAGCGATCCCCCAGAAAATGACGAATATCACGGGGTCGAAAATTATGTGCGATCGCACCCCTGTCCATGCGATCAAGTAACATAGAAGAGTCAGAACTGGGGGGAGCAACCACGGAAAAGCTATGTCAGAAACTACTTTAGCTGCACCATACGTAACACTACCGCCAACCCAGGCAGAACTGCCTTACGATGATGGAGTACCAATGGAAAGCCCAAGGCATAAAACTCAAATGGATTTGCTCATTGATGCCTTAATGGTTTGGTTGGCACAACGAGAGGATGGGTTTATCGGCGGCAATATGTTTGTATACTACAGCCTAATGCAGGTAAAAAACCAAGACTTTCGTGGACCAGACTTTTTTGCTGTGTTAGGAGTTCCCAAGGGAGAACGTCGCAGTTGGGTTGTTTGGGAAGAGGGTAAAGCACCAGATGTAGTTATTGAATTGCTGTCAGACAGCACCAGAGCACAAGACAAGAATGAGAAAAAGCTAATTTATCAAAATCAATTACGGGTATCAGAGTATTTCTGGTTTGATCCCTTCAACCCAGATGATTGGGCTGGTTTCTTGCTCGAAAAAGGAGTTTACCAACCTTTAATTCCAGACGAACAGAACCAGTTAGTGAGTCATTCATTAGGGTTGGCATTGCAACTTTGGCAGGGTAACTACAAAGGCATTGATGCAACTTGGTTGCGCTGGGCAACGTTGAAGGGAGAATTGCTACCAACTTATGAAGAACAGGAACGCCTCCGCGCAGAACACGAACGCCTCCGCGCAGAACAAGAACGCCTCCGCGCAGAGTCGGCAGAGTCGCAGCTCCAACAACTACAGTCACAGCTACAACAGACGGCACGCAATTTACTTCAGACAGGGATGACAGTAGAACAAGCTGCTGGGTTAACTGGTTTGTCTATACCTGAAGTAGAGCAACTGGGTAGTTGACGGTAAAAAGTTATGAATTTGAAATGCTTGAACAAGGGCAATGATAATGACAAACCCAGCACCTTTTCCTGGTTGTGAAATACAGTATGACTATTTAGTAGGCGATCGCTTGCCGCACACAGAAGTTTTCCTGTAGCTTGTCTGGAGTATATAACGGGCGATCTGCGAATTGCGGATAGTTCGTAGGGCGAAGTTACGCTAATTTACTAGCCTACCTATGACTTAGTATTCCCGATATTTTATATCTTTCAACAGAAGTCAACGGAATTTGTTATCAGTTATGTTGGTAGAAGTAAGCCGAAGGGATGAAAAGTTTTTTGAGCTGCTCTTTTGTAGTTTAGTCGATATCTTTTGCTTTGACGAAAATTAGGTATCACAAAGTCTCAATCTCAAATATCAAATCCATAATGGTATGATTGTCAGCCACGAACACCTTCAGTACTTCTTTACTCGTCTCGCATGTTTAACCAAAATCGCTCTCAATGGGACTTAGGTAGATTTTTCCAAACCCTGACTTACTTCGAGGTTATTCCTTTCCTCAATTGGGTACAGGAGTGGTTTATAGGTGATAAGGAAAATAAAGACACTGATGGAGGAAAACAAGTGGGCGTCATACTAGTAGCTGGGGCAACAGGTGGACTTGGTAAGCGAGTGGTGCGGCGACTTATTGAACAAGGTTACAAAGTCCGGTGTCTGGTACGAGACATTGATAAAGCGCGATCGCTCTTTGATGGTGGAGTTGACATCGTTGTGGCGGATATCACCTCAAGAGAAACGTTGACTCCTGTAATGGCGAATATTCAAGCGATCATTTGTTGCACGGCAGTACGTGTACAACCAGTAGAGGGAGATACTCCCGAACGTGCTAAATACTATCAAGGTATCAAATTTTATCAGCCAGAAATTGTCGGCGATACCCCAGAAAATGTCGAATATCACGGGGTCAAAAATTTGGTTGAAGCTGCTGCTAAAAGTCTCCCCAACCCTGATGAAAAACTATTATTTAATTTCACAAACCCATCCTTAGAACTAAGAAATACTTGGGGTGTTGTTGATGATGTTGTCATGGGTGGCGTGAGTGAAAGTAGTATCCAATTTGTTGAATCGGCTGCTTTGTTTGCTGGCAATGTCTCTACTGCCAATTCTGGGGGATTTGCATCTGTAAGAACCAGAAATTTTGAACCGCCTTTCAATCTTTCTGGTTATACAGGTGTAAAATTGCGAGTTAAAGGTGACGGAAAGCGTTACAAGTTCTTCTTACGTACAGACACACAATGGGATAGCGTTGCCTACAGTCACTCTTTTGATACCGTAGCAGATACCTGGATAGATGTTTGCGTCTCTTTTACAGATTTGATTCCGGTATTTCGTGCCAAAACTGCGAAAGATTGTCCTCCAATTGACACTAGTAAAATTCGTTCTCTGCAACTTATGTTGAGTAAGTTTGAGTACGACAGCACTTTAAATCCGCACTTTTCGCCTGGCAGCTTTGCTTTACAAATAGAATCAATTAAAGCATATGGTGGGGAAATTTTACCACAGTTTATCCATGTAAGTTCAGCAGGTGTAACTCGTCCCGGTCGTCCTGGAATTAATTTAGATGAAGAACCCCCAGCCGTCAAATTAAATGATCAGTTGGGAGGAATTCTCACATGGAAATTAAAGGGAGAAGACGTTTTAAGAAAAAGTAAAATTCCTTATACAATTATTAGACCTTGTGCTTTGACTGAGGAAGCAGGAGGCAAAAAGTTAATCCTCGAGCAAGGTGACAATATCAGGGGAAAAATTAGCCGAGAGGATGTTGCTAAATTGTGTGTAGAAGCACTAAAACAAACGCAAGCGTGTAACGTCACGTTTGAGGTCAAAGAGGGAGAAAATAGCGACAGCATTGATTATTTGACCCTATTTTCTAACTTAGAATCTGACGTTTGAAAGTTAGGAGTTAGGGATGAAACGTATTGATATGATAATATTAGCTCTATTTTTAGTTGTTTTTATCTGGGGTGAGTTGTTTTCCAAGACTGCTTTATCTCAAGCTGTTGATGCTCGAGTCGGTAGGTTGGAAATGGATGTGCGGGGTTTAGTGTCGCGGATAAACCAGATAGAATCTCAGTTGGGTTCAAGCCGTCAGTCTCCATCTGCAAGAGTGCCGAATAACCCATCGTTACCGCGTTCGAGAGGAAATGTGTCTTCCCAAGAACGCGATCGCATGTTCGACAGACTTGCAACTTTGGTAATAGAAACCAGGCAAGATGTGAATGCGTTACAGACCCGAGTTGCTAAACTAGAAAAACGACTATGAGAAGAGTCATTTCGGTGTGGATAATTCATACTCAAGCGTTTTCTGTCGTCTTTGTTCTTGTGGAGGGGTAAGACTTCGCAAAGACTTATCATTATATATTTGAGCTAACTGTTCTGCTGTAAAAGACTGTACCAGACTGAGATTCAATGGTGGCTGACTGATAAATGTGGCGTAAGATGCGCTGAGATACGGACGGTACTCCTGTCGATTAGTAAGATAAGTTTGAAAGAAAGCCAAACCTAATGCGTTGATATAAGAGCGAGCGGTTGGTAAGTCGGTGCCAATTAAACTAGATGGAACAGGTAACGCAGAATTAGCTGGATTCAAATGACCTAAGGTAGAGAAATGCGTTCCATTCTCGATTAACATGAGATACTTGTTTGAAGTTTGCAGCCAGGTGAATGGGCGAATTTGTTCTGGTACTGCGGGAGTAAAAATGTCTTGACTCCCAGCAACCAGCATCACGGGAACTTTAATTTGGCTCAATCCCCTTTGTCCTAAAATCGTGCTATCTAAAGGATTAATTGCCATCACTGCTTTGATTCTTCGATCTTGGATGGGATAGCTACGTGGTGGTAGTTCACTAGCGCGGCATTGTAAAAAAACTGACAGATCTAAAGAACGGTTGGGATTGCAATCTTTATAAATTTGTGTAAAATTAATTTTTGCCCCAGATGAAGCGAGAACGTTATACCCTCCCAAAGAATGTCCGATCGCACCGACTTGCTGTATATTCAATTGTCCCTTGAGGTTGGGATCTGATTCAGAAATACCCTGAAGTTCATCCAGCAAAAATTTCACATCCAAGGGTTGATCGATTAACTCCTTCGCTTCTGGTGGACCTGCTAACCCCGAAAAGTATTGCTGAAATCGCTTACTATCACTATCAGGATGTTCTAGGAGTGCAACGGCGAAGCCATAAGATGCCAGATGCTCAGCTAGGTAGGTGAATGTGGTACGATCTTCTGCAACACCGTGAGAAATCACAATCACTGGGAAAGGTGATAGAGGCTGTTGAGATTTCGTGGCTTGGGGTATGTAGAGATCGGCACCAAAACGACGCTTTCGCGAGCGATCGTTCAAAGTCAAGGGTTGTTTGTGCCACTTAAAAAGGCCTGCAAGTCGTAAGTCTGGCTTTTGTGAAAAATCAATTTTTGGTTGAGTATCTGCTTCCTTAGCTGCTGTTTGCTGAAGTGCAACAACTGTTGCATCCCTTTTTTTGAGTAGATCTGACAAGTTATCAATAATATCTTGGGTTTCACTTAAGTTCAACTGAATGCGTCCCGAGGAGTAGTGACGGATGGCATTGACAACAGTTAAACCTTCCGGATCGGCAGCAGCCAAAATGAGCGCCGAACGCAATGCATAGAAACCGTTGTGTCTTTTTTGTGTTCGCAGTAATTCTCCAAAACGTTGCAGCAGCTTTTCCCCCAGCTTGGAGTAAGTGAACTGTGATACTAAAGTAGGGGTGACTTCAAATCGTGTTTGCAAAAGTTCTCGCAGTTGAGCCAATTGTTTTGGTTTAATACGCTTAGCATAAAAGGCAAATTCAGGCGTTATTTGACCTTTTTTAGCAAACACTTCTAGAGAATGTCTCGAAATCGAAAATTCTCCGAATGGAGGATAGTCGAAGGAAATTTTCTCTGCTCCCAATCCAGGAGTTGGAGTGATCAGACAGGAGAGGACTCCGAAGGTAAAAGTCCCTATGACTGTTCGCAGCCTTCTTTTGCAAACGAAAGGGAAGAAATCACGATTCTTACTCAGCAACACTTTCGAGTCAACAGCCGTGTGATTTTGCAGTTTAGCCATTTTTTGTTTCCTCACCCTGTTAAGAAGAGCCTATCGCATTCTTGCCTTTATGTGTAATGCTGAAAGCAACGGCTACCATCCGTATCGCCATTTTGGACAATGTGTTGGCGAGAACAAGGATCGCGCAAAACTATCCACTCTTCTTTCTTTACGTAAAATTGCAGATGTCAAATGTACACACTTACAAAGAGAATAGGAGTCATGACATTTTTAAATTATTTGTGAGCAATTAAAACCAGGTTCCTTGAAGAAACCTGGTTTCGGAATTCATTTATTTTCCGACTTCTTGCACGAACAGCTATATTTTTACATCTGGAGTAAAATCAAAAGCATAACACCTTAGATCAATTGTTGTTGGCATGTTCAAACTTATAAACGTAGAAGAGCCGACTGAACTTTTTGAGCAAATATCCTACAGTTGCAAATAGGATAGTGCCGCCAAGCGCCAACCAGAATCCTGTAGGGGGAATAACAGTTAAAAGGGATGTAACCGATTGCTCAGCACTCGTTACCGCAACCCTCATCGCTACAGCCCGTGCATCCACAATTACACCTATACATAAGCACACAACAGCTGCTACATAAGCCAACAAAGTGAGGCGATTAATGTTTTTCAGAGCATTCTGGCAATAGCTGCAATTTTGAGTATGAGTTGTCCACACATCAAAGAGTTTTTCCTTGTCTAATTTTTCTAGAGGGAGATGAGGATTACATCCCGAGTCCCAAGGGATACCACCACCGGCTCTCAAGGAGAGCCAATGACGAAATGCGATCGTCATCTTGTCTTGGGGATTGGGTGTATAAACTGTCTCTAGCCATTTGTTTTTTCCCCGTTGAGCTAGAATTCTCTGCTGGTAATGAAGGAAGACCGAATCTTGGTGGAGAAACAGGGATCCTAATACATGACCTAACCAAGTTGGCATTGGTAGCCCAAAGAATCCTAAACCTTTCGGCAACTTGCCAGCCTCATTCTTCACTAACACTTGGCATCCGATATGACGACACCATCCAGGACGGGTGGGGGTAGCATATAAAGCGAGGATGAGCTGCCCACCATCTTTAAAAGTTGAGACAATTCTCATCTGAGAGGGTGGTTGAAAATCATGAACCGCTTGCTTGAGGTTTGGAGCAACTGGTGTGATTTCAAAGGAGAATCCTTCCTGGGTAGACATCTCCCGAACTCGTATCATGTTGTAGTATTTGGCATCCTGATATCGGTTTCCGACAATTCCGTGGTGGGAAACAGGTACATGGGCTGGATCTGCCACATTCTCCATGAAAAAGTCCCATCCATAAGGAAGATCACGCACATTCCAAAAAAGGTGTACTACTCTGTCCGAGTCATTCTCAAGTTCTGGAATAATTCGCGGTGTCCTCAATTGACTTTCGATCTGTGCCTGGGGACCAGACTCTGACCACACCCACAATAGACCCTGGCACTCTTGCGTCGGAAAGGCAACAGCACATGACTTGGGGTTTGAGCAGTGCTTTGCCTCTGTCTGCTTGTCTAGTGACTGAGGAATGCTAACGCAGTTCCCTTCAGAATCAAAGCGCCAAGCGTGATAGGCACATAAAAGTGTGCCATCAGCCTCAACACGACCTTCAGAAAGAGGAGCGAGTCGATGGGGACAAAAATCTTCAAAGCAACGCCATTTACCGGAGCCATCCCGCCATAAGACAATATCCTTTCCTAGTAATTGCATTGCATGGGGGCGAGATGGGTCTAGGAATTCTACCACAGCTACTGGATACCACTGCTTTGTCCATTGGAATGTGAGTTCCTCTCCCTGTTTTAATTCTGCGATTGGCTTTGCCCCTGCGGTGCTGTTTGAGACGCTTCCCGAACGCGCTATCGCGTCACGCATATCCCTTTGCAGAGTAATCTCAGTAGCCATAGTAGGTACTCCTTTGCTCTTGTTGATGATAGCTTTAATAAATTTTAACAAAATCGCCGTAATTCCCCTTCTTCAACGAAGTAAAAAGGGGAATTACAGCCGGAAAAATCGAGATCCACTCCTAGCAGCGCGAAGCAAAGACTAGTACCGCAAGGCGGAAGTCACTCATTCAAAAGTCAAAAGTCAAAAGTGTTATAAATCAAGGCTTCTGGC
>CALMVQ010000313.1 GCA_937873135.1 uncultured Scytonema sp.
TATTCGCGAGATAGCCTCGCGAATAATGTGTTTTCTCCAAATTGGGATGCTCCCACAACCAGTGGTAATGGAGTATGTCATTGACCGATTAATCGAACAGATTTGCCAAGAGATTAAAACAAGAGAAATATCACTATTTAATAGTTATGCATTCATCAAATCTCAAGCAAAAGATTACATCAGAAATGCACAAATTCGACTTATCCTGCAGCCTGTTGCAGATAAACTCCTAAACTTTTTTGGCAACCAAGAAATTGTTCAAAACTGCTTGAATCAACTGTTGTCAAGACTGAGGTCATTTGCCCTCCAAAAACCAGGATATGCGGTTGGTAATATTCTCAATTTATTTTGGCAGCTTCATGTGGATTTGAGTGGCTACGATTTTTCCAACTTAAGTGTTTGGCAAGCTTACTTACAAGGCATGAATTTGCATTTCGTAAACTTCGCTAACTCGGATCTGAGCAAGTCTGCTTTTACTCGAACTCTGGGAGGTATTTTATCAGCAACCTTTAGCCCAGACGGAAAGTTGCTGGCGACAGGCATTGATAATGAGATTTGTTTGTGGGAAGTGGCAAACATCAAACAAATTATTACCTGCAATGGTCATACTGGTTGGGTGCAATCTCTCGCTTTTAGTCCAGATGGACAAATTTTAGCAAGTGGCAGCCATGACCAAACGGTGAGGTTGTGGCATGTCCACACCGGACAGTGCCTCAAAACTCTACAAGGTCATACTGGTTGGGTGCAATCTCTAGCCTTTAGTCCAGATGGACAAATTTTAGCAAGTGGCAGCCACGACCAAACGGTGAGGTTGTGGCATGTCCACACCGGACAGTGCCTGAAAATTTTGCAAGGGCATACTAGTCGGGTGATTTTTGTTACCTTCAGTCTCAATGGGCAAACTTTGGTTAGTGCAAGTGAAGACCAAACCGTTAGAGTGTGGAATCTTGACACGGGAGAATACCTGCGGATTATAACAACTCATATCAACTGGTTGCAATCTATTGCTCTTACCCCAGACGGACGGACACTGGTAACCGCCAGTGATGGCACAACGGTAAAATTCTGGGATTTAGTCAGTGGTGAGTGCATTAGAACCTTACCAGACTACAGCAGTTATGTCTGGGCAGTTGCTTTCAACCCAGATGGCAAAACATTAGCAACGGGGAGCGAGGATAAAACAGTTAAGTTATGGGATGTTCTGACAGGAGAATGTTTGCAAACTTTGCATGAGCACGGCGATAGCTTCGCTTCACGCGTTTGGTTGGTTACCTTTAATCCAGATGGACAAACTTTGATGAGCGCAAGTGAAAATCAAACGATGAAGCTGTGGGATATTCATACTGGAAAATCCTTAAGAACACTGAAAGGATATAGTAATTGGTTATTATCTGTCGCTTTTAGTCCAGATGGTCAAATGCTGGCGAGTAGTAGCGAAGACCAAACGGTGAGATTATGGGATATTCAGACAGGAAAATGCTTGCGAACCTTGCAGGGGCACACTAACATAGTCTCATCAGTCACTTTTGCTCCCCAAAACACAGATATTCGCAAAGTAGGCAAGCGTATAACCTCAGATGAAGAGATTGAGAAGCCGCAAAAAAATCAGATCCTTGCAAGTGGTAGTGATGACACAACCGTAAAGCTGTGGGATGTGTGTACTGGTGAGTGTTTTCAAACACTTTGGGGACACAGTAGTTGGGTACATTCAGTCACTTTCAGCCCAGATGGACGAATTTTGGCAAGTGGTAGTCGGGATAAAACGGTAAAGTTTTGGGATTGGCAGACAGGAGAATGTCAGCACACCTTAGAAGGACATACTCATAAAGTAAAAACTATTGCTTTCAGTCCTCAAGGTACTACACTGGCAAGTGGCAGCGATGATAAGACTGTCAAGCTTTGGGATGTGAGTACGGGAATTTGTCTACAAACGTTTCAAGGACATGATGATTGGGTTTTATCTGTTGTGTTCAGTCCCTATACAGACATCCTTGCTAGTGCCAGTGGAGACCAAACGATTAAGCTTTGGGATGTTTCTACAGGGCAATGCCTACAAACGTTTCAAGGTCATACATATCGAATCAGAACAATCGTCTTTAGCCCAGATGGCTTGACTTTAGCTAGTGGCAGTGACGACCAAACAGTGAAACTATGGGATGTCAGTACAGGTGCAAGTGTAAAAACATTTCAAGGACACCACAAAGCAGTACGGTCAGTTGCGTTTAGTCCCAATGCTCCCATGTTTGTGAGCACCAGCGAAGACGAAACTATCAAGCTTTGGGATATTGAAACAGGCGAATGTCTAGAAACCATGAGAATTGATAGACCTTATGAAGGTATGAACATTAAACACGCAATTGGTTTAACAACATCTCAAAGAAACACATTGATAGCCCTTGGAGCAGTAGAGAGATGAATTTAATGTTATGATTCTGACAGACTAACTAAGTTACTACAAAATTTGGGTGCTATATCGAATATGGAAAATAAAGAAGCTAAAAAAACTTCGGAGACCGAAGTATCAGATAATACGATTAATGACACTCATGTTGTAAAAGAGTCAGCTGTTGTAAATTCAACTGATCATGGTCATAATAAGTCGCGTTCTCCAGGAAAGGACAGAGGTGGCGATCGCTACAAATAAAAACTGATTTTAAAGCAATAGAGTAGTGGTTTAAATAATGACACGCAAAGCGTATGGAAGTGATGTTTTTGATGCAGAGTGGAAACTCAGATCTTGCACCTGGAAACTTCGCTGTCAATTCCAAGACTTACGTGCTAAGTTTCTCAAGCGTTCAATATCTTGTAAAAAAAATAACAGCACCAATCGCGGAAATATTGTTTTGAATGCAATTTCTGCGGCTTGTCCCCAATCCGGTAAATTTGTCTTGGCGATCGCCGATGTAGTAGAAGACTTTGGATTTGATGGTGTAGATATTTACTTTGAATATTAGGACTGAACGCCAATCCAAGCACAGCATCACTATGCCCGATGAAATTGCTACATAAGCCTTAAGAGTCAAATACCAATTGTCCTGTTTTGACCAAAGCTGAGTTAAAGCAAACTCCAGCATTGGTAAACGTCCAGGGCGATCGCCCACATGATTAATGAGTTTACTTGTTAATCCAGACTCCAGTTCCACTTTCATTTTTAAAGCTGGTTTTTCAATCGCATCTCGCAATTCCTTTTTGTCCATTGGAGTCAGTAACAATGGGGGGTATTGCTGCAAAGCTTTCCCCATTGGTTGATAATCAACCCACATTCCGCACTTCAATAAGTAGCATAAATAAACTACATTAACAGGAAATTCAAAATTAGAATTTGAACAATCAAGCAACCATCAAAAAAATAAATTATATACGCCAAAATTCCAGCTTTTTTATTGTGTGAAAAAGCTAGTTAAACAATAATGTTGATTTTTTTCAATTGGTTATAAAAATACAAGACTATGCAATAGTGAATTAGATATTTGAAAACTAAGACAATAAGTAATACTTTTGACAAGCATTAGGCAGGAATTGCAAGATTCCACAACGTTCCTCCGTCAAGTTTAGAATCTGATGAAGTCGTTGTGTAATCAGATAGTGAATCCCTTGAAAACATTGAAATATCCAACGTAAAGTCGGGGATTGCGTGGGTTTATTCAGTTGATTTTTTACTGTCGCTTTTTGGGTTTTTAAAGATATTCTTAATTGTCGAGGCCCTAGATTATAAACTAAAAGACATAATGCCATTAACATCATCATTGTCTCTACTCTTTCGGGATTTTTTACAAAAAGACTATCGGCAAAAAATAACGGGTCTTTGATAAATCTAAATCCTCTTTCTGTAGATTGTTGTTCTTTATATATTCTCAGTATTTCTAGAGATTCTAACTCGGTCGTATCTAAAATATTGGTTGCTAAAATAAATCGACCACAAGAGTTCTGATGTTTTGTGATTAACTCCTGATTTTCTATTAATTTACCTCTTACTTGATAAACTACTGTTTGACCTTTATTTAACCTCTCGATAATTTCTAAGTCCGATATTTTATGATATTTTAATTTTTCTGCCAGTTCTTTAATTGTTAATTCGGCTAAAGATATCTGTGCAAATTCTTCTTTGACTAACTTAACTAGCTGTTTACTGATTTTTAGAAACTCCTCTTGGATATTTTGGGTTAATTTCTTTAAATCTGCTTTTTTTCTATCTGCACTTTCTACTAATAGCCATCTTTGCTCTATTCCCCCATAAGATACTTTTTCTTCTTGATAGCCATATCCTTTGATTTCGCTTGGTTTCAGTTCTGTACTGGTAAATGCTTTGACCAAGTTTTTGGCTTTTTTAATGGATAAAGGTACTCGACTTATCCATTTCATATTCGACATTAATTTTAAATTACTTTCGCTATACAATGCACTATCAGCCACCATTATACTTTCAAAATCTATTTGTTTGGAATATTCCACCAAGATTTGAGCAAATACTGCTTTATCTGATTCATTTCCTGATGCTCCTCTAAAAAATAAGGGGAGATCTCCGTCACTACTTACTATTAAATCTAATATACATTGTTTTAAGTCTGGTCTATGATCGCGAGAATATCCTTGTGTGATTATAATCGGATTTTCTCTGATTATTTCTAATTCTTTTCCCTGATTATGTGGCTGATTATTGTACTCTCCATGTAAATGCAATGAGGTGGAATCCAAATGTGAATATCTGGTTGATATCCCATATTTTTTAACGACTTCTAAAGCAATTATCACGAACAATTTAGTTAAGCCATATTTGTAGAGTTTATCCATCACTCTTCCTATTTTATCATCATTTAAATCTTCCGCCTTAATTTCTGCTCCTAATAAATGTTCTATGGCTTTATCCTCAAAAAACTGAGAAAATAAATATAATGGTCTCGACACAAAACCGAGTCCGTTAAGAATGATTGCTTTGACTACTTCTCCTGTATTAATTTTCTCTCTACTATCAATTAAGAATATCTCATTGATTTTTTCTTCAATTCCTATCTCATCAATTATCCCTGCTACTATTCCTAGGTGATCCAAGTTTTTACTCTCAAATTCTTCTTTTTGGGAATTCATTTTTGGGGCGGTTTTATTTAATTTACGATAATTGTTACTCATTCTCCCATCTTTTTTCCTGAATTTATTATCAATACCTTATGGATTTCAAGCAGTTGGCAATGGCTATAATACTGGTTATATTAATTACTAACTTAGTTAAATATTTATATTGAATCTATTTTGTATTCATTAATACTAGTATATGTACTATAAAATGAAGTGCGGAATGTGGGCTATAAGTAAATTCGCCGGAACTTTACCGGAACTTTGCTATATCCATAATTAGAGGCGATCGCTCTACACTTGGTTTATTAGAAGTAAAGGACAATCGGCATGGGGCATGGGGAATAGTGTTTCTTTTATTCATAACGGTTAACACTTCACCAGTGGGACGCTTTCAAGAAACAAAGGGCAATCGGCATAGGGTGCGGGGAATAGTGTTTCTTTCATTCATAACGGGTGGCGCGCCGCCCGTAGGGCGCTTCCAAGAAACACGACCTAATTCTATCAAGACCAGACTTTACGTGAGGGCGTTAAAAGGAAAAAGAGCGCACGGTTCTCGTCCAGACAAACGTGGTAAAAATGTAACTATCGTTGGGGCGATCGCTTTACGTGGGATTATTGGTACCATGAGTTTTAAAGGTGGAAATGTCAATGGTTTTGATATTGGTATTCAAACCTGGAATGATTCAAAAGTGTACCGCTTTGGTGCTACTTGGTTTGCTTATGCAGAGTAGGACTGTAGATGATCAGTTGTAAACATCTCGGCGATGTCCAACTTTGTGAACCGTGATGCGCTGATTGTTAGTATCAAACGAGTAGATGATTCGATAATCCCCAACTCTCTCGCTTAAACAGTCCACTTAAATCAGCACTCAGAGTTTGGGGAGTCAAATTGTCAAGATTTTCCGAAAGCCAACGAATTTTACTCAGAATACGTTGTTGAACAGTTGAGGTGAGCTGCTCTAAGTCATCAGTTACTTCTGAGGTAAATTCAACGTAGTAGGTCATTACCAGTTCAAGCCCAATTTCTTTGCAACTTCCGAGAGCCGAGATTCCACGCTCTCCGGCTTGAGTACGATGTAAAGAATTAAGGAGTTGCTGCTTAACCTCTGGCTTGACTTGTCTCCCCTCGTCGGGGTCGATTAGCAAGGATTGGATAGTTTCAGCAACAGTCTCTTGAATCAAGAGCTTGAGTTCTTCAATGGTCAAATCCTTAACCAGCATAGAATTGGGTGGAAATTAAGTTACCTTAATATTGTGGCACTTAAAGCGGTTGGTGTTGTCGCGGCATAACAAATCGTTGGAGCCGACCGCCCAGAGGTTATCGGTAAGAGCCACAATTTATCTGCAGCGGCTCAACTTGGTCGTTAGCCAGCAATAACATACAGCAAGTAGTAATTCAAGCGATAGCGTTAGCGAAGCGGTAGCGACGTTCGTAGCGTCAGCGGTAGCGAGTCCTCGAGCGTCTGTTCATCCATTGTCCAGACTTCAACGTCGGCGTCTGGATGTTCTGTTTGTATTCTTTGTGTCTCCTGTGACAACTTTTTTTTCCCAGCCTCTTGTTCCTCCCAAGAAGTTTCGTCATGGTGCGGACGTGGCTTAAGCGGGCGCATTTTTAACCGAATTAAGTATTCCCATCCACGCCCTCGGTGATACTTTTCGCCCTAATAACTCACTGATCCACGCTGCTACCTTGGGACCATTCCACAAACCTCCATCTTCAGGTTTGGATTGTAAAGCCTGCCATAACTGTGCTAGCTCGACGTCATTTAGTAATGGTTCCGCTCCTGGGTTATTCTGTCTGCGGTCTCCTTTGCATCTCTGGTCCATAGCGATTATAACTGCGGACGCGCCTCATAAATCCATGACAGTCCATATCCCGTTACTGAGGCCAATAAAAGCTGTTGTTTTCCCTAATGCTAATAACCTGCGGAGTTTGGTAATGAGTGCGTGCGATCGCATTTTTTGATTGACGATAGCGATTTTCTAGTTCCTCAATACTTAGGTGAGGAGCGAGGGAAATACGTCTTGGCATCTACTCCGTAACTAAATCTCAAGTTCACATTATACTATGTGCATTTAACCGGATTTGATATCACACACACAGAATAACCACCAAGAAAATAGCCCACCGCCGTCGCAACCCAGCTTTAGCATCACTGAAGTTAGCGTCTATAAGGATGGCACCGCTAAAATCAGCACTGCGAATATCTGCACCGCTAAAGTTCGCCTCCTCAAGGTTCAAACCCCGAAAAGATCGCCCTCTCAAATTTTGCCCCGAGTAATCTTGTGGCATAGCTCACGCATCGGTAAACGGCTTTTATACTGTTGATACACCTCCTGCTCTTTATTTTCCGGTTTTTCAGAAAATTACATAATTATTCTGATGACATTACATAAAAATTAGAGTATTACTTCCCAATATTTTCGGCGCATAAGCCCTTGCACCTTACCAAAAGAATAGAAGGAAAGATATGACGTTCATAATTCTCTTGAGCTTAAGAAGGACGATACGGATGTGCGCTGTTGCAACGCATCGCGCTCAACAACAGACGTTGAAAGTTTGCCGTACCTAACTCAAAATATCTCAGCTATTTCGTACTAATTACTTAAGTATTTATATCTTAATCTTTAAAAAGAACAAGACTACTGAAAGTGCTTGTATTTCTTATTTAAATCTGATTGCAGCATAGATGTTGAACGAGAATATAGATGTTATCTTAAACACAAGCTTTATGGGATTTAACAATGAGTAAAGGCTTTGGGTGGAAACCGGAAGAAATCAAATTACTAGGTGAAGAAGAACTATTCTGCGGCATAGTTCAACATCCAGTTTCACGCCGATGGCAGAGCTGGGTGTCATTCGAGAAAATCGATATTCAATGTCTCACTGCCCATAATAAACGCACTGACGCTGACAAAGTAGCAAAACGCTCTTGCTACAGCTTGGGCAGATGGTAGTTTAGACACCCACGAGCAAATTGCGACTTTTCTTGAATCGCTGCCTTCTGACGATGTACCTGATCCACTGCCACAGGACGTTGTAGTGCGTTTGAGTAAGAAGATTTTGAGAAAGTGAGGCGGGAGCCTTCTTAGGTGGTTGCGATTGCTGGTGATGAAGAAAATAGAAAACAGTAGTTTCTTTGTTAACGCTGACTTTGAGGCTATATTACCATGATGGAAACTGGAGTCCGAATTTCAGTAATCTACACCGACGAATACGTTACCGAGTTGCGAGTCATGGCATCGAATGGGGTGTTCGCTGGTCAAGTTGATGATGTGTATGCTGAGTTAGAATCTCTGAGGGAATTCGCGGGTGTGTTACGCGGCGTTCCTGCAAACTTTGACGATACGCGCTCGTTTGAACTTGGCTCCTTTGACGCAGCGCACGTGGGCGGCGGGGCGCGGTTCCGGTTTTACTGCTTAGATTCAGTCGGACACGCGACTGCTGAAGTGAGTTTGCGTAGTGATTCCAGAGCTAAACTTAGCGTGAGGGGTGCTGTGGTGTTGCACATTCCTGTTGAGGCGGCTACTGTAGATTTATTTACCGTGCAGCTTGAGCGGATAGCTACCTTGGGTGGGCAAGCTGCTCTCCTTTAAGCGGCGATCGCTTTAAGTTACAACTGCTGCCACTTTATCCTTTAAGTAATATTAGAAGTGCAAATCTATCCTTCCAGTTTGTGCGTCCTGAAATAAGAAAGTAGATCGTGGCAACAATTTTTAACACTCAAGATAGTCAGATCAGCTTTGCTACTGTCCTTCCTAAAGATGGATGAAATTCAAAGCCGATCACTAAAATATGAACTTAATTAAAATGTATTGTTATGAAGCGAGTTAAAGATAAAGTGGCCATTGTTACAGGTGGCGCGACTGGTATTGGTAAAGCCACTTGTATGCTATTAGCCTTTGAAGGCGCAAAGGTTGCAATTACAGATCTTAAAAACGATGAGGGCAAGGAGATCGCGCAAAGCATTCAGAACAGTGGTGGGGAAGCAGAATACTGGCATTTAGATGTTTCTCAAGAATCAGAAGTTGAACAGGTATTTACTGAAGTTTGCCAAAAGTGGAAAAAAATTGATGTCTTGGTCAATAATGCAGGAATTAGTGGTGTTAATAAACCAACCCATGAAATTACTGAAGTAGAATGGAATACTCTGATGGCAATCAACGTCAATGGGGTTTTGTTCTGTACTAAACATGCTATTCCGGCGATGATCGATGCGGGGGGCGGTAGCATTATTAACTTGTCGTCGATTTACGGATTGGTTGGTGCCCCAGGCAGCCCGCCCTATAATGCCTCGAAAGGTGCCGTTCGCCTGATGAGTAAAACCGATGCGCTGCTCTACGCAAAACACAAAATTCGCGTCAATTCTGTCCATCCTGGCTTTATCTGGACACCTATGGTTGAGAACTATCTTAAACAACAGGGGGACGTTGAAGCTCTCCGCATTGAACTTGATCGCCTCCATCCCATTGGGCATATTGGTGAGCCAGATGATATTGCCTACGGCATTCTTTACCTTGCTTCTGCTGAATCTAAGTTTGTTACAGGCTCGGAATTAGTCATCGACGGTGGCTATACAGCCAGGTAAATTTTCAGCATAATTACTAAGTTCCAATAACGGTATCGTTTTAACCTGTCACGAATGGTCTACAGGCGATCGCAGATAAAGATAGAACACGATTCTAAGCAACAGAAATAAGCATCATTTGATAGTTGAAGGTTGATAGTTTAAACAGTAATATGTTACCTATATAAATAGGATTTATATAGGTAAAGTAAATGCTAAAGGATAAAATAGCCAAAGTTGTACAAATTCCTTTAGAGTCCACCAAGTTTGGTCGATCCCGAAGAGATAGGGACGAAACTTACCGAAGAAAGGCAGAGGGCAGAGGGCAGCTATGCTGAAGGGATATTGATTTTTGATCTGCCCGATGCAACCGGGTCTAAAGCCCCTAAATTGATTTATGAAAAAAATAAAAAAAGATGTATTTCGAGACGCGTAGCGCGGCGGAATACGGCGTCCTTATTAAATCCCCGCGCATTTATTTATGGGGATACATAGCTGCCCTCTGCCTCCAGCATAGCTGCCTTCTTACGAAGCTTTCCCAACTCAAATTTCTTTTAATCTCCTCCCAAAAGCGTTCAATTGGGTGAACTTGTGGTGTGTGTGGTGGTTGAAATAATAAAATGATATCGTAAAAATAATTGTTTAAACTGTGTATCAACTGGCAATTCTGCATTGATAATATGATGTGTTTGTGACTTAAAATCTACAATCCAACTTTACGTATAAGCTGCCACAGATGGCTTGTAGCTATAAAGCCATTCTTCAAACTCACGATCACTTACTTGTGCTTGCTCAATCATGTCACGAAGATATGTCTCATTATCAGATTGATAAAAGCAGTTTGCCTGTACTGCGTTGCGGATTTGAATGATTTGTGTACGGGGCTTACGACTGTTTTCGTAGTTAGCAAGGGCTGTTTCAATACAGGGGGCATGGCAAAGGTGCTGAGAAAGTTCCCAAGCATCTTCAAAAGCTGTATTTGCTCCCTGTCCTAGTAATGGCACCATTGGATGGGCGGCATCACCCAAAAGCGTTACTCTGCCTTGGCTCCAGTTTTGCAATGGCGGTCTGTCGCATATCGGTCGCTCTACAATATCCTCAGTATTTGTGACTTTGAGAATTGCTGGCACTGGTTGTGCCCAATTCAAGAACTTTTCTTGGACGCGAGACTTAGCATCGCCAGTATGGATCATAGATTCGTCCTGCCATAGCGACGTAGCAGCCCAAAACATGTATCCGCTACTCAAATCAAAAAAACTGAAATGTTTACTACTATCAGGTGCTGTCATTGACATGACTTCGTTAGGAGGTAGCATGGAATGGCTGTATTTGAGAACAGCCCGCCAAGACATGCGACCAGCATAGCGAGGATCTCCATCACCAATCAGTGTCTGTCTGACTGCTGAGTTTAAACCATCAGCACCAATTAATAAATCTGCTTGTACTGTATTTTTGCCATCAAAGTAAACTTCAACACCTTTGTCATTTTGCTCAAAGCCAATGCACCCATGATCGAGATGGATAGTTTCTCTTAGCAGTGCAGCAGCAAGAATATCTTGTAGACGTGACCACCGAATCAGCAACATTGGCTGCCCGTATTTCTCCATGAGGGTGACAGATTTTTGGGCAATCATCTCGCCAGTGCTTTTTTTCGAGGTTAGCATCTGAGTTTTGCTACCTGCGTTTTTGAGTGACTCGGTGATACCAGGAGCAATTGCTTCGAGACTATTCAAGCCGTTTGGTAGAATACTTAGACCAGCACCAACTGAGCGTAAAAAACCGGCTTTTTCGTAGACTTGGGCGTTGATGCCTCGTTTATGAAGTGCGATCGCTATTGCTAAACCACCAAGTCCAGCACCGACAATAGCTACTTTTTTGAGCATGATTTTATAATTACTCCTTTGCCGCTACTAAATAACTTATCTTTTCCTTTGGTTCTTTGCGTACTTTGCGGTTTGTTTAATAAAAAGAGTGTTTAAAAAGTTATGATAAGTCAGGTTTTAAAAGCTTCGTAAAAAATTCCTTCATTATTCTTTAGTCACCTCCTCCTCGTCCTCTTCGTTCTTAATTTCCTCCCAATCATACCATTTCACGCTTAGGCTTGATACAAATGATTTATTTGTTATTCTTCCCCCCCTACTCCCTGCTGCCTATTTGTATCAACATTAAAGTGAACAGCCCAAATTACACCTGATAGGACTCTACCGAATAATTCCCACATCACGATTAATGGCAGCGTCTTCAATATCACTCTTGGAACGCAAGCTGGACGTAATTTGTTCCACAGTTTTCAGCAGTTTTCTATACCGACTGGGGGTACGGCTTCTTTTAACAGGTGAAAGAACAAGAAGCTGCTTTGGAGAGAGAAAAAAAAGATAAGGAAGCGGCTGAGTCAAGAAATCAATTACTCAGTCAAACTAATAAAAAAGCTCAAAATTTATTTATGAAAAAAATATTTGAACCAAGTAGAGAGTGATACTGAATCATATCTCTCAAAGTTAAACTCCTTGGATCATACAAAGGCTCAGACTTATGCTTCTTGGGCAAAAATGCGGCGGAGTCTTTTTGAGATTAAGCTGTTGGTGTTGAATGTTCAAGAGGCGGAGAATTGAATGATATCATGTCCGTCGAGTCACCCATAATTAAAGAACCCCACCCCACTTGTGGCTGACGCCAAAGCTCGCCTCCCCGCTTGCGTTCTCGGGGTTGGGGGTGGGGTTAAGTATTTATAGGAATTACGGCTAATCAAACGGACATGATATGAGTCGAGTGAGTCTTAAGTATCGGCAGCTGGAGAGCGATGCCGTTGGCGTACCCCTACGGGGAAGCAAGCTACAAAGGAGCGTCTCGTTCGCGCAGCGTCTCCGCTACTGAGAAGAGAAGGCAACGGCTTAAGCCGTATCGCGTCTTCTGGAGTGAGAAACGCAGATCGTAAACTCTTTATCTATACGTGGTTAAGTTTTGCGATCGGCACGAGCTTGAAGTAAAGTTTCGTAATAGATGGAAATACGGACAACTGATGTGCGGTTCGTACAGCATCCCATAAAAAAGAGCACTTTTAGGCAGCATAATCTAAGAGCGCAGCCCGCCGCAGGCATCGCTTGTTGCTGCAACAGCTTTTTTTCGTATAAATGTCAGTTGTACAGCATAAGTTTTTTGCCGGCCAATCATCATTCTGAATGGTTAATGGAGGTTCATCAATGCTCACCCTACCGTCAAAAGTTTTCCTCTGTAAATTCGCGCTCGTACTTATGCAATGCTGTACTAAGTTACTCTTTCACTTCGGGGTTTTCCTTAGAAACGACATAAACTAAAAGCCCACACTGTACCCAGTACTCCGGGTCATTGTAGGTCGTTTACCATGATGAGTTACCAATTTCAATCAGAATTCCATCCAAATCACGAACGTAAGCTACTGTCTGCCCCCAAGAAGGTCTAACTTTGGGTTCTGCATAAGCTGTAGCACCTGCTTCTACCGCCGTTGAAAAGGCTGTTGCGACATCATCGGTTTCAAAACAACACTCAATTCCTGCTGGTTTATTTGACAGATTGTTCTCTTGGAACCCTTGGGGAAGATTCGCTTTGACACGTTCACTGGCAGCAAAATGGAGAACAGCTTCACCCATTTGCATCTCAGCAAATTGTCCACTTTCATGAATAAAGCGTTTCTTCATGCCAAATGCTCTCTCATAGAAAGCAACTGCTTGAAGAACATCTTTGACAAACAGACTGGTGTGAGAAAATTTCATTGCTGTTGCTTCCTTTTCAATTAGCGATCCAACGATTTGTAGGATAGCTGGTAGGATTGTGGATGGGGAATGCTTAAGTGTCCCTGTTTTTTAGCCAATCGTCCAGACGAACCGATGCTGCTTCCTGATGCCTTGACCGATATCCTGCAAACGATTCATCTGCAAAGTACGATCCTGGGTACTGCTCACTTCACCTCTCCTTGGAGCATTCGTATCCCAAATGATGAAGAGGACGAAGCAAGCATTCATGTGGTGATGCAGGGACAATGCTGGTTATTGCTGGAGGCGCAATCTCAACACATTCCCCTAGGAACTGGAGATTTATTTGGTCATACTACTTCAGAGTCAGGAACATGTGATTTGCGACGATCCCGCAAGTCCCATTGTTGAGCTTAAAGAAGTCATAGCTGCTAAACCCGATCCAGGTTATAAACGAATTGCCTTTGGCGGTGATGGCTCACTCACTCAACTCGTATCGGGAACGTTCAAGTTTCGGGGCGATCGCTACCGTAACCCGCTATTGTCAGCCCTGCCACCACTTATTCACATCAAAAATGAAGCAGGGCGACTTGTACCCTGGTTAGAAACAACGTTACAGTTTATTGCTGCTGAAATTGCGATTAACCAACTGGGCTGTCAATGCGTGCTTTCCCGTCTAGCTGACGTGCTATTGATTCAAGCCGTTCGAGCTTATATTGCAGAATTGCCAGTTGATCGAGGATATTGGCTACGCGCTTTGACCGACATTGAAATTGGCATTGCCCTGTCGCTAATGCATCATTATCCCAACCGTTCTTGGACGGTTGCTTCACTAGCTGAACAAATTCCCATGTCTCGTTCTGCCTTTGCTGAACGCTTTACTCGCTTAGTCGGTCAGCCACCGATGCAATATCTGACAAGTTGGCGCATGGTTAAGGCAGCAAACTTATTGCAAGACAGCCAGGAGGGAATTCGAGATATTGCCGATCAAGTGGGTTATGCATCGGAAGTTGCATTCAGCAAAGCTTTCAAACGATGGGCAGGTATTGCACCTGGTCTTTATCGCCGAAAGTCCTGTCTAACGACTGGAGTTTAAACTAAAAGCAGGCGATCGCTCTTAAAAGGAATGTACGTGTCGTTAGTATAAAATTGTCGGAAGGACAGCAACTAAATTTTTCTACCTTTACTTGAAAGTTCAAAAAGTTAAACTGCCAGACAAAAATAATCTTCCACAAATGCCATACTAAGAAACAGGCATCAAGAAATTTCCTTTCGCGTTAGCTCAAGACCTTGACCAATATTGATTTCAATTGAATCTAGGTCTGGCTTAGTGCGAACATGTTGTTGATAATTCTTCATTATTGTCCGAGAATTAGATGGAACAATAATGTTATCAGCTACAACAATTGCTCCTGGAGCAAGCTTGTTATAAAAGCGGTCAAAGCAGGGAATGTACAGATCTTTCCAAAGATCAAGTAAAACAAAATCCCATGTTCCTGGTAAAACTTCTATTAATTCAAGAGCATCACCAAGTTGGAAGTCTACAAAATCCTCTAATCCAACCCTCCGAATATTTTCCACTGCTTGTGCCTGCTTGGTGGCAACACATTCGAGTGTCGTTACACGACCACCATTTATCCGCGCTGCTTCGGCTAACCAGATTGTTGAATAGCCAAAGCTAGTACCAATTTCAAGAATATGTTGACCACCTTGCGTTTTGAGAAGCATATTCAAGAATTCTCCAGTTTGTGAGCCAACGCCCAGCATCATTTCATCTAGATGTTTTCCGCGATCTTCGGGACTGAGTGTTTTAAATTGGTTGTGTTGTGCTTCCAGGAGAGCATCAAGTTCAGACAAGACATTAAGTATTCGTAGTTCTTTCATAAGTAACAATCTCACTCCGATAAAATTGTGTAAATCTCGCGCTTTACGCGACTCAAAATCTCACGGACTTTGCTGACTTTTTCTGAATTGCCACTGCGTGCAACCTGCATGACAGCCGCACCCAGATCAGTCATCGCCTCTTTTAATTCAATCAACTGCTGAGGTTTTTGCCCTCTTTCCTTCCTAGGACGGCGATCGCCAATTTCAGCTAATAATTGTCTGCCGCTATCGGTAATTGTGTATACTTTTTTTCCCTCGACTTGTTCGCTGCTGAGATAACCTCCTTCCTCCAGCAATTGAAGTGTAGGGTATACAGAACCTGGACTAGGTTTCCAAAAGCCACCGGAACGCGTTTCTAATTCTTTAATCAACTCGTAACCGTGCCTGGGCTGCTCCGCAAGTAACTCTAGCATGATGTACTTAATGTCACCACGAGGTGTGCGTTGCTCTTCAAACCACTCTCTACCAAAATGCTTCCCGCGCCGCCCTTTGTGCGGCATATCGTCGGATACCGATGCAAAAAAGTGACCATGACGATGAAAACCTAAAAACATAACTGTTTCCTTTAAACGTTCGTAATTCCATAATAAACATATCGCGATATATCGGCAACTGAATATGTAACCCATATTTTGTCTTTGCCTTCTTGATAAACTATTTTATACATAAAAATTTGTTTACGCATGTAAAAAACGCTAATCCTGTGTTTAATAAAAAATATTTTATGTATTAATTTTTAAAAAAATTCAGTATTAATACGTTCAAATAAGTCTTAAAATAAAAAAAGTGGTCGCTATTTGTCAGCACCCCGCACAGTGAGTAGACGGGGCTTCTCCTAAGAGGAGCAGGAGTTACGCGAACGTGCCTCTACCTTTAGATGAAATCGACCACAAAGTGGTTAATGCTGGAATTAGAAGAAAATTTCAGATTGACCATGATAACTATTGATCCGCAATTAACAGATGAGCCACTTTATCAAAAGCTTCATCAGCATCTTTCTCCTAGTGATGATGACGAACATGGCGCAGTGATTGCAGCAGGTATAGTAGAAACCCCTTGCGGTATCCGCCTGTTGGCGCATGAAGTTTTTCCAGCACAAGACGGGATTGATTATGAGCCGCGTGCTAACGATAATTGCTTGGATTGTAGCAGCAGTTCTCGCAGTCGTCGCGCCAGGAGCGATCGCTATCGTCTTCCCTGCCGAATGCCAAATGTGTAGTAGTTGCAGCTAATCACCAAGCAATACTCCTGTTCGAGTGATGGATAATCCGCTCTGCTAGCGAAAGCGAAGCCAAAAGCAGTAATCGTCGCAGCAATAGTGGCAATGACAGTGGCAGTAAAGGCGAATATGCGTCGCTTTTTTAACAAGAACATTTATTTCTCCTCATACATAATATTAAAGACATAGTCAGTAAGCAGTAAGCACTAAAAAAGCGAGAGTCATATAGAAAGATTGTGCATTGAAGTCGTCGGTTGCTTTGACTAAGCTGCTAAGTATTCATACGAGCAGTGAAAACTTTCTGTTATTCAGACGATCAAGTTAAAAATTTTTATACCGAAATGAAGCACTTCCATCGGTTTATTTACCCACCAGCCTGGTCAATCGCTGCCAAAATTTCGGTAGCATTGGTTTGTGCTGTGCTGATACCGATGAGTTTCACTGTCTACTACAACCTGCAACAGAGCTTAAACAGTGTAGAGGCTCTTGAATATCGCAAACTGGAACTGTTAGCCAGCAGTAGTGCGAGTCGCTTCGACCAGTTCATGATTGATCATTATCGTGTAGTTGCCCAACTCAGCAGCGATCGCGATAAAAGCCGCCCATAAGTTCCAAGTAAAAATGAATAGTGTTCATTTAGATGGGAGTTCAATGTATGTGCAGGGGGGGTACAAAAAAGAAGCGGAGTCAATCAATGAAATGAATCCAGAAACAGAATTAAATAAAACAGAATTAGAGGCAGAGATGAAACCAATAGAAATTGTCTACGGATACTCAAGAGATAAGAGACCAGACCTGAAACAATTTATTATTGACATGATTGTGACGGGAGATGGAGATGTACCATTATATTTAAAAATAGACTCAGGAAACGTAGATGATAAAAGTGTATTTGTAGAAAGATTAACAGAATTTAAAAAACAATGGACATTTGAGGGAATATGTGTAGCAGACAGTGCATTATACACAGCAGATAATCTGGAGGCAATGAAAGGATTAAAATGGATAACTAGAGTCCCATTGAGTATAAAAGAAGCACAAAATAAAATCTTAGAGATTGAACAAAATGAATGGATAGATAGTCGAATATCAGGATATAAAATAGCGTCAAGAGAAGGGGAATATGGTTTCATCAAGCAAAGATGGTTAATCATAGAAAGTGAGTTGAGAAAAAAGTCAAGTATTAAGCAAGTAAACAAACAAGTAGAAAAGCAGAAAGAAAAAGCGGAATCGGCTCTACGTCAACTGTCGAGACAGGAGGTTGCTTGTGAAGCAGACGCGATTAAGGCGATACAAAGGCTATCGAATTCATGGAAGTATCACCAAATAAAAGAAATTAAATACTCAGAAAAACCAGAGTATATCAAAGCGGTAAGACCAAGAAAATCGACAGAGACAAACCAAATAACATATCAAATTAAAGGTCAAATAGAAACAAGAATAGAAGTGATTGAGGCTGAGAAAATTAAAGCAGGAAGATTTATTTTAGCAACGAATGTATTAGACAAAAATGAGTTAAGTGATGAGCAGGTACTAGAGGAATACAAAGCGCAACAATGCAATGAAAGAGGATTTAGATTTTTAAAAGACCCGTTGTTTTTTACCTCAAGTGTATTTGTCAAAACTCCAGAAAGAGTAGAGGCAATAGCAATGATAATGGGACTGTGTTTATTAGTCTATAATCTAGCACAAAGAAAGTTGAGACAAGAATTAGCAACATCCGGCGATAGCATCAGAAATCAGGTAAAGAAATTAACAAATAGACCGACAATGAGGTGGGTATTTCAGCTATTTCAGTCAGTACATTTGCTGATCATAAATGGACAGAAGCAAATGAGTAATTTAACAGAGGAGCGTCGAAAAATTATGAATCACTTAGGCTCATTTTGTAGCCAATATTATCTAATGATTTGAATTCGGTTATTTTCAAGAAAAGGAGATAAAAGGATAGAAATATTTTTTAATACCCAGAATGTTTGGGCGAAGAACACCATGAGCTTCGCTAGAATTATTTTGCTGAATTTAGGATAAATAAGTCAGCTAATTGAAGAAGTGAATCTATTTTTTAAAGCTAGTGAAAGTAAATTGTTTATTATGTCTGTTTATTTGAACGAAAAGTGAAAATCAGCCCCAAAAACTTACGCTGGTAAAATTTTTTGTGTTTGATTTTTCAAAAATATCAGTAATATAATTCACATCTGCGGAATGTGGGTTACAAAATCATGTTCTTTAGTTTTTTGATTGTGTGTCTAATTCAATATTTTCCCCAAAATCAATTTTATTGGCTACGATAGCGAAGCGCTGCTGCCAAGGGCAGATCGCATGATTGTGGCTCCCTGGATAAGAATCGCTCTTGGCAGACAGATTGTGATTATACATTTCCCAAAATGAATTCGTGACGAATTCATCTTACTCCCTTTTAGCACAATTCCCGTTCATTTTCATTTATTGAATCTTATTGACATTGCAGGAACACAGGCTTGTATTGCTACAAAGTTTACTGTGTCTACTTTTCAGTCTTGTTTTTTACGTCGAACTCAGGTCTCGATAACAGAACCCAAGCGATTGTCAGTGAAAGTCTCGATAAGTTACAAGTTACTAGTACAGAGCGGCGGAAATAACCCACCCATCTGAAATAGGTAAAAAGCTTATAAAATAAGTGTTCTTTCTTTTTACTTTTTACTTTTTACTTTTGCCTTGTTGTACTAGGATAGCGATCGCTCACCGACTTAGTACAATCCGCCACGCTCATCGCATATATGTACTTCAAGCAGGCAGGGTTGTGCAACAAGGAGGTTTTGCGGAGCTAGCTGCGATGGAGGGGTTATTTGCCCAGTTAATGGCTCGGCAGATGACGTGAGAGCAGATGTTAAACATACGACACATACGAAGTATTTCCGGCTCTTGCGTACTTAACGTGCTAAAATATTAATATATTTTTTAAAAATGCTT
>CALMVQ010000314.1 GCA_937873135.1 uncultured Scytonema sp.
GGCTTGTAATAAGGACGTAGTATTTCTTGCACGACGTGGAACGAAATACATTTTTGTTGTTCTCCATCCATAAATGGAGGGGCTTGAGACCTTTTTAGCCGGGGAATCCAGAATCTTTTCCCCCAGCAAGACTGCTAAGAGCTCCCCTGCCTCTTGGTCAGTTCTCAGAGCAGGACCGATCTCCTTACCAGAGCGCTCTTGTGATCAGCAACTAACAACTAACAGCTAACAACTAACAACTGACGACTAATAACTAACATAATAATAGTGAACTTACATCAGCTATTTAAAACCAGAACTCCAATTATTGGCGTGGTTCACCTACTACCACTGCCAACCTCACCTCGTTGGGGAGGTAATTTCAAAGCCGTCATAGACCGTGCCGAACAAGAAGCAGCAGCACTCTCAAGCGGAGGAGTTGATGGCATTATTGTGGAGAATTTTTTTGATGCACCATTTACCAAAAACCAGGTTGATCCCGCAGTTGTCAGTATCATGACTGTAGTGGTACAGCAGATCCAGAATTTGGTAACTCTACCTATTGGCATAAATGTTTTGCGAAATGACGCAAAAAGTGCAATGGCGATCGCCACCTGCGTGAAAGCTCAATTCATTCGCGTGAACGTGCTGACAGGGGTGATGGCAACCGATCAGGGATTAATAGAGGGGGAAGCCCATCAACTCCTGCGCTACCGTAGAGAATTAGGCAGCGATGTGAAAATATTCGCGGATGTTTTGGTGAAGCATGCTCGTCCATTAAGTTCTGTCAATCTCACCACTGCCGTGCAAGACACAATTGAACGCGGTTTGGCTGACGCAGTTATTCTGTCTGGTTGGGCAACAGGTCATCCTCCAAACTTAGAAGATTTGGAACTGGCAACTGCTGCTGCCAATGATACTCCTGTATTTATCGGCAGTGGAGCGAGCTGGGAAAACGTTGCCACACTACTCCAGGCAGCAGATGGTGTCATTGTTTCCAGTTCTTTGAAACGCCATGGACGTCGCGAACAAACAATCGATCCTATTCGGGTAAGTCAATTTGTAGAAGCGGCACACCAAAGTTGGAACTCTAAAGAGGAAAATAAATCAAGATCGTCTGTTAAGTTACATTTGTAATATTTGTGAGTTGTTAATTGTTGAAAAGTTGGTAGTTTCTTACCACTAACCACTAACTACTAACCACTAACCACTAATCACTAACTAAAAGATCGCTATTTTTTATGATTCGCCGTCGTTCTACTCCCTGGATTCATCGCTCCTCGCGTTTATTGATCGCCGCGATCGCCGCATGTGGTGCCTTAACTACAGGCTATTTGACTATTGAAAAGTTAACAGGAGGCAGTGTTGCTTGTCTGGCAAAACCTGGAGCCCTTGGCTGTCATGATGTTCTTGCCAGCCCTTGGGCAACATTGCCAATTTTTGGTGGATTGCCATTATCCTTGTTTGGGTTTTTGGCATACATCAGCATGGCAGTATTTGCTTTGATTCCGCTGGCATTTAAAACAGTGGAAAAAAAGGATCTGCGTCAAAAGCTGGAAAATTGGACTTGGTTGTTGCTGCTAACGGGTGCGATCGCCATGACTGTCTTCAGCGGTTACTTAATGTACCTGCTGGCATTCCAAATCAAAACATTCTGTCCTTATTGTATTGCCTCAGCGACTTTTTCTTTGAGCCTTTTAGTCCTCACTCTCATTGGTCGGTCTTGGGAGGATATTGGGCAAATATTCTTTACCGCCATTATTGTGGGGATGGTCACACTCATTGCCACATTAGGTGTATACAGTCAATACAGCTCCTCAAGTAGTGCGGCAAAAGTCTTAAGTCCAGAACCAATCGGAGAACCTGCTCTGGGAGTTGGTTGGCCAATCCGATCTAGTTCTGGCGAGGCGGAAATCGGTTTAGCACGTTACCTTACCCAAATTGGTGCCAAGGAATATATTGCTTGGTGGTGTCCTCATTGCCACGAACAAAAAGAACTTTTTGGCAAGGAGGCGTATCGAGAAATTAAACACATAGATTGCGATCCGCAGGGCAAAGATGACCCGCAACCTGATGTCTGTCAAGCAGTTGGCATCAAAGGCTATCCAACTTGGCAAATTAATGGAAAACTTTATCCCAACGTACAACCATTAGAGACATTAGCTCAAGTCTCCGGCTACAAAGGTCCCCGTAACTTTAAGAATTTTCCTGACGCTTTCAAGAAATGAAGGTCATTGGGAATCGGTCAAAAGGTCGTCCGCGAATAATTTCTTCCCAATAACCCATTACCGAGTTCCCCATGCCCCTGATTCCCACTCTGTAGTGGCTCCGATTTTCCCATTCTTCATTCCCAACCTAAATACACAAATATTTGCGAATTTATAGACAAAACGCTAACTGAGAGAATATTTTTAATAGGGGTGTAGGCAATACGATTCTGTAGCGTTAACATCTGTTGAGGCAAGTAGGGGGAAAAACTGATTTTTCATCCCCAGGCTCCCGTTGGCTCCGAATCGTATTCGAGGTGTAAGGTTTTACTTTACATCAATTTGTCAATATTTAGTAATACCAATAGGCATAAGTAACTAGCTAATAACGTAAGTTGCTAGTTACATAGTGAGGACGGGTCATGATCAGAAATAACGTCAACTACCTACACCAACCGCTTAGGCGGTATGGAGTAGGCTTGGAAGAGTCAGCTTTCAAGGTAACAGATGACTAGCCCATGAGCCGCTTCCTGATACGTACTCCCAGATTTTTCCCTAGTTTGGGTTATTTACAAACCGACTGATTATTGGTGCTTGCAGAAAGGACATTTTGGGTGCGGTGGGCTAAGGGACTTATTACTTTACTCGGAGGTTTATCACTTTATGCGAGTTATTGCCAGGTCGCTAATAATTATAGAAAAATGAAAAAATTCCTCCCAATGAGGAAATGGGAATGAGTAAGCAGCTAGGCAAGCATATTGTAAGGTTACTGTCAGCACGAAAAAAACCGCTTTGTCAAGGACACAAGCAGTTAATCACTGCCTTCTGTATTGCAGCCTTTATTATGCTATTACGTTCTGTCGGATTATTACAATCTTTAGAATGGGCAGCTTTAGATCAATTCTTTCAGTTACGTTCTCAAGAGCCACCATTCGAGCGTATTACCATTGTCGCGATCAATGAAGCTTCTTTACACTCTGTTGGTAGGTGGCCGATTCCAGATAGCGTGATTGCCCAACTGTTGCAAAAATTACAAATCCACCAACCTCGCGCTATTGGCTTAGATATCTATCGAGATTTGCCAGTACAACCAGGTCATCATGATTTAGTTTCTGCTTATCGCTCAATGCCCAACTTGGTCGGCATTGAGTTTTTGTCACAAAACCACAACACCAGTGTTTTACCTCCACCAGTGCTGCGTCGGCTAAACCAATTCGGTTTCAACAACTTGGTGTTAGACGCTGATGGCAAAGTACGTCGCAGCTTGTTATACAGACACGTTGATAACCAGGTACACTATAGTTTTGCCTTGAAGTTGGCGAAGGTGTATTTAAAATCAGAGGGCATTACTTCTCAGAAAGCAAAAAGTAATCCTGAGTATTTGCAGTTGGGCAAAGCTGTGTTTCCTCGTTTCCAGAGAAATGATGGTGCTTATGTCGGTGCAGACGATAGAGGCTATCAACTTTTGTCAAATTTTCCCAAAGTGGGGCGATTTCGTAAAGTTTCCCTGACAGATGTGCTGGAGGAGCGCGTACCAGAAAGCTTGATTAAGGATCGCATTGTACTCATTGGTTCCACTGCACCCAGTCTCCAGGATTTTGTGTTAATTCCGTACTCCAGTCGGATCATGGGTACAGTCAAACCTGTCGCTGGGATAGAATTACAAGCATATTTTATCAGCGAGTTAATTGGATCTGCCCTTGACGGACGACCTTTACTTAAAGTATGGTCCAAAACCTTAGAATGGTTATGGATTTTTGCTTGGGCTTATATGGGAACGAGCATTTCCAGGCGAATCCGATATCCAAGTCAAAATGTCCTGAGTATTCTACTTTCAGGTTTCGTGATCGTTGGCAGTGCCTATATTGCTTTCAGCTTTGGTTGGTGGATTCCAATCTTGCCTGCTTTACTATCCTTGGGTGGAGCGGCTGTCGTGATTACAGCTCTTTCAGCATATCACCAAGAAGGGTTGAAACGGTCTAAAGAGTTTTTGCATCAAGTGATCAACACGATTCCCGATCCAATTTTTGTGAAAAATGAAAAACACCAGTGGATTGTCTTGAATGAAGCGTATTGTCGATTTATTGGTTATCCTAAAAGTTTGTTGATTGAAAAATCTGACTACGACTTTTTTGCCAAACATGAGGCGGATGTTTTTCGCAAGCAAGATGAGTTACTCTTCCAAAATCATGAACCTCAAGAACACGAAGAAGAATTCACTAACGCCAGTGGCAAGACCTTTTGTATCTCTACTAAGCGATCGCTCCACAAAGACGCAGCTGGCAATTTCTTTTTAGTTGGAGTCATTCGTGATATTACTAAGCGCAAGCAGATAGAGCAAGATCTCAAGCGTGCTGCTGCTGAGTTATCTCGCTCTAATGATGAATTAAAACTCAAAGAAGACCATTTGCGCTATCTTGCTTATCACGACTCTCTCACAGGTCTACCCAATCGCAAATTTTTTGTCGAACAACTTTACAACTCGCTTGAGTGGGCAAAAAACAATAATTTATTAATAGGACTCCTATTTATTGACCTTGACGGTTTCAAGCATGTCAATGATACCTTAGGACACGAGATGGGCGATCGCTTGTTGGTAACTATTGCCCAACGCCTCAGTAATTCCTTGCGCAATAGTGATACTGTCGGACGCTTAGGAGGAGATGAATTTACTGTCATTTTACGGGCAATTCCTAGCATGGGAGTCGCAGCCAAAGTTGCTGAGAAAATTTTAGCAACTATTGCTGAGTCGATTGTCTTGGACGGACATACCACTAAAGTTTCCGCCAGTATTGGTATCAGTATTTACCCACTCAACAGTCAAGATGCTGAAACCCTAATAAAACAAGCTGATACTGCCATGTACCGTGCCAAGCATCTGGGTAAAAATCGTTGTGAGTTTGCGTCATTAGTTACTACTCATAAACTGCTCTAAAGACTACTCCCAATAGGAGTGTAAGATTACCTATCTTCTGGATCTCCTTTCTTGGCTGCCTTGGCTCAGGAGCGGTTTTTTATATCGGTATTTTTAGGAGCGGGAAGGGAGTAAAACCTATAAATTCATAATCTATAGCGGATTTCAACGTTTTCATTTCGAGTAGCGGTACTATCAACTTGGATTAGTAGTATATTTTAAGACCAAAGACTCTTGAGCGAATCCAAATGGATCAGGGAATATACGGAAGCGTATGGAAAATATATTGAAAATTACGAGCGTAATTTTATTTTTAATTGGAGTGCATCTAGCCATTCCTAAAATTGCTGAAGCTACAAAAATAGTCAGCAACTCGACTGGTAAGAGTGACACTGAGGAGAGTGAAAATTTGACTAGTATTAAGAATAATTCTCAAGCTTTGAAACACACTAGCTCTAACGTGGAATTAGAGAACGACTATGAACCACCAAACTATGGGGGTCCGGATAGTTTTTATGGAAGCGGCATCCGTTGACTGCTTTATGTTTACTCTCCATCATAAGACATCATTCAACAATTCCTGCTTCAATCAAGGTGGTCGGCCACTACTTGTCCACAGGCGTTAAGTTCGGATAGAGCCTACCCTACTACATAAATCTTCCGATTCTTTAAAGTGTGCAGTTGGCTTTCAACCCAAACGCCTAAAGTACGAAGTTCGTCGCAATTCTCCTACTTCTCAGGGGTTTTCAGCCTAATTTTTTATAATAAACTCCATAGAAATATGTAAAATGCATCTAATAACAGCTTGATTCAAAAACTCCAATCCCTCATCATTTAATCTAAAACAGAAGATTTGCGCCAATTGTTTTTTTCTACAAGTGTATGGACTTGCCAACGAGGATTGGATTGAGAGTAGTCTTGGCGGTAGTGTCCCCCTCTACTTTCAGTTCTAAAAGCAGCACTTTTAAAAATCAAATAAGCGACGTCAAGCAGATTGCAGGTTTCTGCCCATAGTCGCAACTGGCGTTCAATATCCGCTATATCATTGAAACTCGCTAATTCTCTAGGATTTAAAGAGAATAAAAATTGACTGATAGGTAAAGCCGCAAAATTCTGCTGCCAAGACTCTACAGTCGCGATCGCTGCCAACAAACTAGACTCTTCTCGACAGATACCAGCACTTTGCCACACCAAACTCGGTATCTTCTGCCGCAGGACTTCTAGTTGAGTTTGCTGAATATTCCACTGCTCCGCATCTGTCTTAAATTCTCGGAAAGTTATTTCTGATATTTCTAATGATTCTCTTGACGCAGACTGCATTTCTAAACGCTGCAATTGTGCCCCAAAAACAATACACTCTAATAGCGAATTACTTGCAAGACGATTTGCACCATGTACGCCAGTACTCGCCGTTTCACCTACTGCGTATAAACCTGGAATATTTGTAGAATTCTTGAGATCGGCCACAATACCACCCATCCAATAATGAGCAGCCGGGGCGACAGGAATTGGTTCTGAAAAGACATCAATACCCCAATGTTTACAAACTTTAACAATATTGGGGAAGCGTTGGTGAATCTTCTGAGCAGGAATGGGACGCATATCCAACCACACATGGGCATTGCTCAGGTCAACCGAGGTACTTTGTAAGTGACTGAAAATTGCCCGACTCACCACATCTCTAGGAGCGAGTTCACCTGCGGGGTGATAGTCAAAGGTAAAACGCCGCCCTTCGTTATCAATCAGGTGAGCTCCCTCACCGCGTACAGCTTCACTAATCAGAAAGCGGTCGGCACCTGCTTTAGTCAGGGCAGTGGGGTGAAATTGTACAAATTCCAAATCGCGGAGAATCGCTCCCGCACGCCATGCGATCGCCACCCCATCACCTGTACTGATAGCAGGGTTAGTTGTTTGAGCAAACACTTGACCACCACCACCTGTAGCCAGAACCACTGCACCTGCTTTTATCCATCTGACTTGACCTTGATAAAACAGGCTAATTCCCTGACAGCGGGGAGGATCTGCTGAAGTGTCCTGCTCTGTTTCCGGTTCTAGCCATAGACTTAATGCTAAAGCTTTTTGAATGACTTGAATATTTTGGCGTCGCAGCACCTGATTCGTAAGAGTCGTGATGACTTCTTTGCCTGTAGTATCAGCAGCATGGAGGACGCGATTGCGAGAATGAGCAGCTTCCAAGGTTAAAGCTAAATCTTGACCGTGACGGTCAAACGCAACTCCCAAACTTACTAGAGACTGGATACACTCAGAGGCTTCTTGAGCCAGAAATTCTACAGCAGGGCGATCGCACAAGCCAGCCCCAGCGAGCATTGTGTCTTCAACATGCATTTTGGAAGAATCACCAGGAGCGATTGCCGCAGCAATGCCACCTTGCGCCCAATCACTGGCAGATAAAGAAACTGTTTCTTTAGTAATTAAACCAACTTGCAGATTGTTTGGCAAACACAGTGCCGTGTAAAGTCCAGCCGCACCAGCGCCGACGACTAAAACATCAAATTGACTCGGAAGATTTGTCTGGTACAAGGTGATTGAGGGGGGAGAGAGGGAATAAGGAGAGGAGAGGAG
>CALMVQ010000315.1 GCA_937873135.1 uncultured Scytonema sp.
AAATGGCAGCAAGAACTACTCTCTGACCGCGAGCGAAAACGCCACAGAAAATTTAATTTATGCTTGAGTGAAGTCATGACAATAATTATTTATTTTCATCAATCATCTTATAGAAATTTTAAAGATTATTATATTAAGCATGTATGTAAATTTTTGCAAAGATATTTTCCTGGACTAGTAAGTTATAACCGATTTGTAGAATTGAAGAGAAGTGCTTTGATCCCCTTATGTTGGTACATTCATCTGCGCCAGGGACAAGGTACTGGAATCAATTTTATTGATTCAACCTCTCTAGAGATATGTTTAAATGAAAGAGCTAAGCGTAACAGAGTCTTCAAGGGTTTAGCTAATTGGGGAAAGAGTTCTTTAGGGTGGTACTTTGGCTTTAAATTACATCTAATAATTAATGAATTTGGAGAAATTATATCTTTTATAATTACCCCTGCCAACGTAGATGATCGTAAACCTGTACCAGAGATGACCAAAAATCTTTTTGGTAAATTATTTGGTGATAGAGGATATATTTCTCAAAAATTATTTGAGCTTCTGCTTCAACAAAATATTCAACTAATTACGACCCTCAAAAAAAATATGAAAAATCGTTTAATGCCTTTAATCGATAAAATTTTATTAAGAAAGCGTTCTCTTATAGAAACGGTTAATGACCAATTAAAAAATATCTCTCAGATTCAACACACCCGCCACCGCAGCGTTTCTAATTTCTTGGTTAATGTTATCGCCGGCTTAATTGCTTATACATACCAAGATAAAAAACCTTCATTAAATTTAACAACAGCTATATTTAAATTCACTACAAGAGTCATATATCTTCCCTCCGGAAACTTTGGCGATCAGCTTTGCTGGTGCCCCTTGGGCAATCGCTATTATCTAAGCTACTTTCAAAAAAAACTCGATTTCTACTTCAAAGTAAGTAAATATAGATTGTGTGATTATTTCATTCTGTTTTTTTTTTTTTGATTTAATTACAAAATCATTTTTTGAGATTTTTGATTATGTGTCTAATTCAATATCCTGCCCAAATTAGTGACGATCACCCAACGCGGCTATGCTCCTGAGAATCCCTCTTGCAGACAGATTGTGATTATACATCTTTGAAAATGAATTTGTCACGAATTCATTTTCCTCCCTCTCATGACTATTCACGTTTCTTTTCACTTATTAAAACTTATTGTCATTAACTTAGAAAACCTGATCAGGCTACAAAGTTAACTCTGTCTACTTTTCAGTCTTTTTTTTACGTCGAACTCAGGTTAACTCAATACCGATAGCGCTCAAGTACGTTTTCTACTTTATGAGCGAGTTTTCGTGAGGCACGAATCAGATGCCGTCCTAACTTTACCTCGATTTCAAGCCTTGCCTCTGACTGTTTACCTAGCTCTTCGACTACTCTTGCCAATCGGTCATCAGTCGTATCTTTTTCCCCTATTGACCACCCCCTAGTTAACTCTAAAATCGTTCGATGTGTTTGCACCCAAGGTTCCACTGCACACAACCGATGGTCTGACTGGGTGATGATATATGTTAATAACAATACACTCAATTGACCGTAACGAGCGCCCTTCGTGGTTTCCGTGTGGCGGACGAAGTTTTTGGTCAATACATTTGGCTATCTCCATCTGTTTGAGCCATTCCAGTATCATGGGAATATCGTCAATCCGCTCAGAACTTATTTCCACCGTTTTTCTCCGTTCACGAAAACTTTTCTGTGAAGCCTGATCAGTCCTTCATTTTCGCCTGGGAACACCATCCACCGAAATCAGCTTATAATCTACCTTTCAACGACCTTTGTTCTGGATGGACTTACAGCAATTTTCACCTAAATGAACCACACGATTGGTAAGGGCGAACGGCCGAGAGCCCCTACGACTGTGGTCTAATTACCTGAAAATTGCTGTAAAAGCGATCGCTTGTGGTCGTCATGGAAAGCCCCAATAACGTCGCCTGAAAGCCTAATTCTTTCGTGAACTTTCAAAACTTTTCGGTAAAGCTGAATGTAGTTTTTCATATTACACTAAAAGCGTGTTTACGACCAATAGCTACCATGTATTACATGGTAGCGCTGGATTTCTCTTTTTCCATGTATTACACGATTAATCTCCCACAGCTTTTTCCAAGTATTACACGGCGTTAGGTTTTAGTAGATCCATAACCCCATTGTTTCCTTACCCAGTCAGCCATTAATTCCTCTCACTCTTCAATCAGGAGCGAACGTACAGAAAATACTGAACCAAATCTCAATTTGATTAAGCCACGAAGAATGTTTCGGTGTATAATGAAAAACAATTCGATGTGTGGGGTCACCTAAAAAAGCCGCACGGGATTTCATCGATTTGAGGATGCCGCTTTTCCCCTTAATACCCAAGTCCATGTCCAAACTTTCTTTTTCTGCAACCAAACGAACCAGGGACTCAGACTGATGAGTGTTAAGGCAGTCCATGATCAAATTCCATTTTTTGGCATCAGGCTCAGTTTCAATAGTTCGACGAACATGAAGGGCAAAATCAACTTCTGTCCTTGTATCTCCACAAGTCGGCACAACAATTTGACCAGTGGCAACATCGAAACTGGCAATTAGGGGTAAAAGTAGCCAAAGCGCATTTTACCGCCATGCGTCCTCTAAAAACCTTACCCAGACTAGGTTTCAGGAAAAAAAACTAACTTTTACCTAAAATTTAGGATTTGGCAGACTAGATCCACTACTTTTAGCCGTACCATTTGAACCCCTCTAATTTTTGTAGCCTGAAACCCTTGTGACTACGTGACAAAATGCTGTGCCAAATAACTTATACTTCAATTGGTACAGCCAAAACAAGCTTTTTCTCCGTTTTTTGGTAAAAAGAGCAATTTTATTTCTGTAGCTCTTTGATAGCAAGGGTTTCAGACTGTGCATGGCGGCAAAATGTACTTTCGCTACTCTTACGCCTGCTCCCAGCTGTTGCTTGTACTCGCTCAGGTAAAGAAGCTCCTTGTTTACTTCCAGAAATTATTTCTTGTGACGAGTCGCAAGATTTCTTAAATGTAGCTGAAAATATTGTTAAGCTCATGTCTTTAAAACCTTAACGAGTCACTCAGCAACTGGAGAAGATTACGGGAGCGCAGCGGAGTACCGGGTGCGGGCTAAAACTGTCTTGATTGCCCACTAACAATTTTTGTAGCCCGTTCCCGGTACCAAGTAATAAGCGCGTAGCGGTCTCCAGTTGCGTCACTTACCCCCTGAACGGATACATCTGTACTTCATAGAGCAAGACAGATGGGTGCTTGAGATTAAGTATTTCTTCAAGTTTGAAATGTATTAAATCAATTCGCAATTCGCAATGGGCAACTCTTGGAGACGCTAAAAGCGAACGCCCCGCTACGCTAACGCAATTACGTTTTGTAACGTTCGCAAAGCGTCTCGTAGAGAAGAGTGCTGTTGTGGGGACGGTTTCCGTCCACACAACTTCGGGGGATTTAACCCCGACACAAAACCTGCTGCCTATAGAGACAGGGGACTTAAACCCCCACCACTTGTTAAAATAAGTTCATAATGTTTGATTTTATTACAAAAATTAATATATGTAACAGGATCTCACTAGAGCTAGAGTATTTTCTCTTAATTGTGTATATCCTTAACCCAGGAGAGAGTGATTACCACAGAAAAAGCTCTAGGATGAAAGATGTTAATAAAAGTTTGAGTGCTTGATTTTAGGATCAAGTTTTTGTCCTATGGTCAAGCGATCGCTTGAAGCATCACTCACTGGGATTCAAGAGGCTAAAAGAGCGTTTGTTCGCAAGGGTTGGACACAAGACAATCTAGCAGCAGAAGTCAACCTCAAGACTAGACAACCAATTTGGCGATTTTTTAGTGGCCGTCCAGTTGAGCGTCATACCTTTATTGAAATTTGTTTAGTGTTGTCACTGAATTGGCGGGAGATTGCGAGTAATCCTCCAGCAGAATTTTTGGAACTAGAAGAATACGCCCAGCCTCCTGTACTGGATATTGATAAGTTAGTGCAAAAAGTGCGATCGCAACGCTTCGACAAAATTCAAGACCAGTGTGGTATTTTGCAGTTATTGGATATCAGCCGTCCCGTTGCGATCGATGACATATATATAGATGTGAATATTTTGGAGTCAATCGCCAGTCTTCAGTGGTTAGAAATCACTGATTTGCAAAACCTTGATCCTAAAGAATTTGACCGTTTTGGCTTAGGTAAAGCTGACGAGAAACAAATACCTGGTACACAGGCAGTTGAAACCTACTCCAAGCTCAGGGTGCTGGGCAAACCAGGAGTAGGTAAAACCACCTTTTTGCAATATCTCGCCATTCAGTGTAACCAAAACGCATTTGCGGCAAATCAGGTACCAATCTTCATCACACTGAGAAACTTTGCCCAAGAGTCTAAAATTACCAACGAGTTCAGCCTATTAAACTACATCCGCCAGGAGTTTTTCACATCTGGAATTTCCGATTTCTCAGTCATCGAAACCTTGCTGAATGAAGGCAGAGTATTACTCTTGCTTGATGGCATGGATGAAATTCTTAACCAACAAAGCAATGCTGTCTTAAACGAAATTCGGAGGTTTTCAGAGAAGTATCACAAAAATCGGTTCGTGGCGACCTGTCGAACAGCAGCTCAAAAACTCAGACTCTGAGGCTTTACCGATGTTGAAATTGCCCCATTTACCTTAGAACAAATCCGAGCCTTCGCTCAAAAATGGTTTATGGTCTTTACCAAGACCAACCAAAAAGATGGTCTAGCCCACTCCGTTGAGTTTATTCAGAAGCTAGAGTTAGCTGAAAACTGGCAATTTCGCCAACTCGTCGTCACACCTCTATTTCTGCATCTTGCCTGTTGGGTGTTTCACGGTAAAGCAAAATTTCCGACTAAGCGGACTGACTTTTATAAGGAAGGTTTAGACCTTCTATTAGGCAAATGGGATGAAGCCAGAGGCGTTGAACGGGATGACATTTACCGAGGGTTTTTATTATCACAAAAACTCAAGTTATTCAGTCAGATTGCAGCCGCGACATTTGAGCAGGGTCAGTACTTTTTTGAGCAACGCATCGTTGAGCAATACATTGGTGACTATATTGACAATCTAAGCAACGTGCCAATGGATGCAGAAGAACTGCAAATAGAAAGCGAAGCAGCGCTGAAGTCAATCGAGGCTCAACATGGGCTACTGGCAGAACGGGCGCGGGGAATTTTTTCTTTTTCCTATCTAGCATTTCAAGAATATTTCACAGCGAGGAAAATCGTTGCCAGCCATAACTTAGAGGCATTTGGGCAAGCGCTGTCCGGTCTGGTCAGTCACATCACCGACCCGCACTGGCGCGAAATCTTCTTGTTAACCGCTACCATGCTTAGGAGTGCAGACTCTTTAGTACTGTTGATGAAGCAACAGATTGATACACTCGTTGCCCAAGATGCTTATTTACAAGAGTTTTTGACCTGGGCTAGCCAAAAATCTCGCAGTATTCCTACCCAATCAAAAGATGCGACAGTTCGAGCATTTTACCTGGCCTTGAGTCGGACTCCTCACATAGCTTCTCACTTTGCTCTAGCCAGCAGCCTCGACCAGGGGATGTTTCTGGATGCGGCATTAGATGACCTGCTGATAGAGTGTGCAATTGATGGGAGCCTGGACTTTGCCCACATCCACGCCTGCGGAGATGCTATGAGCAACATTCTGGGTATTGTTCTGGATGTTGGACTCCATAAATCCCTGCAACAACTCTCTGACCAGTTGCCCAATTCTAGTCAAAGTCAACAATGGTTTGAGCTATGGTCGCAAACGAACTATTCAGCTTGGGCTGAACAGGTAAACAAGACGGTCGTTAATTATCGCAACATTAACCACGAGTGGCAGTTTAGCTATGAGCAACAGCAAGTGCTGCAACGCTACTATGATGCTAATCAGTTACTACTCGATTGCCTGCATAGCAATTGTGAAGTAACATCTGCTATCAGGCAGGAAATTGAAGCCACCTTATTGTTGCCGATAAAGGAACTTGAGGATAGGGAATGGCAATAATTCTTTTGGTTAATTATTCTTTAGGCCCTCCTGATGTGTCTGAAGTGTTTCCAGAGTTTTTTCTTTTAATTCTTTTATTCAGAATACCCGGAAAGTGACAGAAGAGGGCTAACTTTATCCTTTAAGCTACATATATTAAGACTGTGGCGATAGATTACCCTTGTCGAGGTCTAGATGGCGATACCTCTTGCGTCGTATCGGTCTGGAGGAATCATTCCACTCCAGGGCAAACGCATCTAAATTTCATGCTGATGAGGTACGAGCACAGCAATTGCATTGCCCTAACACAATTAAGTAAGGCGATCGTATTGCTCTGTTCGCTTTGTGTGAATCTGGACAGTGTATTACATGGATAAAGAATTGTCCATTAACGTGTAATACATGGAATGGAGATAGATAAATAGCACCCAACCTGATAAACGATACTCCTGGTCAGCCACTTAGTACTATATAATACAAAAAACTAGCGGTCATTACTAATTAAATACTCAAGATAAAATAGTACGCTTCTGTGTGTTAGAACAAAAGCATAGTTAACGCTCTAGGGATGAGGTTATACAAAGAATTTTATCCAAACAGAACTTTAAATAAATAATCGTCATCCCACCCGGCGCGGTTACGTTTACGTTTCACACCAACTTTTAAAGATTTCTCTTGATTTAAAAAATTATGAGCTATATGCCGTAGTAGGGCGAAGTTTTGCGGAGAATTATCTTTTCGGATGCGAGAACTATCTTCATTAAATTGAACATCTAATACCCAGTGAAGAGAGTTTTCAATCTGCCAATGTGTACGGACGTATTCTCCAAAAATTTCAGCTTTTATTGGTAAACTACTGATATAATAACGAGTTTCAAGTTTGGACTAATATCAACGCCAATGTTATTGTCTTAGGTCAATGCAATTGCTGTGTCGCGCCCCCCACAAGCATGAAATTTAGATGCGTTTGCCCTGGGTCACTGAGGAAGTAGCTAAGGCGATCTGCCATTGTGATGCAAAGGTTGCCTTTTGGAAAGATCGCTCTAGCAACAAAGCCAGTTTCTGCTGGCACAGTATAGCCCGGTTGTGGATGCAGTAACATCGAACGATACCTCTTGCGATCATCTTTTAGATCCTAAATAACTCTCGATGCAGCCAACTTATTTGTTAAGCAATATTTCGCCACCAGTATCACTTTTGGTGATCTTGGTTGGGGTAAGGCATCTATGCTGACGGCAGAGGGCAGAAGGAACAGGAAGGAATAAATTCCCACAATTGAAGCAATGCAAGGATTATAGAATATCTGCATTACAAGAAAGCCGTAAGCGATCGCCTACGGTGGGCGGAACGCCATCGCCCATTGAAGTCACAAATCCCACGCCCGGATAACAAATCATTCAGTGTAGGTAATCAGAAATAAAGCCAATCCTTCGGCAAACCGAGCCTACAAGCAAGGAAAATCGTTACTGAAATGATCACTTATTTTTTGTTCTGAACCTCGAAACCCTATCTCTTTCGTACCTGCACCCGTTTGTAGGGACTGCCCAACTTTGATCCCAGATTCTTTAATCGATTTGTTTTTCATAATGACTGTTTCTACTTTGAATATATAGTCTCGTCTTGTTTACGCCACGCTGGATCAACTATGCATAGAAATACTAGTGGTTCTGGCCCAGAATTGCGAATAAATTGTCTAGCATTGGGTGGAATATAGATAGCATCTCCTGCTTCTACTATCTCTAGTTCATCATCTATGTGCATTTCTCCCTGACCACTAAGGATGTAGTAAACTTCCGAAGTTGTTAAAGAATGAGGTGTAGAAGTTTGTCCAATTGACACTACTGCATGAGCTAGACTATATCGTAATTTTAAAGGTTGCTTATCAGGATGTAATAATTCTCGCATTCGAGTGCCATCACCTGTAATGAATTCTGCACACGCATTCAGTTTTTGTACTAGCACTGTCTAAAAACCCTTGCTCCTCCTCTCAAGAACAGCTTATCTCGACTGATAACTTTCTTAAGCGAACCGTATTGAGAGTTATCCTGTTTTGCCACTCTCGGAAAACAATAATCAAGAGCCAAATTCTGAAACTTTTGATTTAGTTAAGGTTTGAGGCTTTATTCTCGCTCCAGAAACTGAAATTGGAGATAAAAAGTGGAAACTCAAGCTCCGTAACCCTTTCACCTATTGCGTTCTCCCAGAATAACAAAACAGGGTTATTTAGCGATACCCATAACGCCACTGATGCGCGCTGCGATCATAGTAGCGGTAACGTTGGCGATGATTCTGATCGTGGCTCCTTTGGTAGCTACCACGGTCACGATTATAGTTGCGATCAGAATCACGATTATAGTTATGATCGCGATTATAGCCATCACAACGATGATCCCTACAGTACTGTTCACGAGATTCAGCATTAGCATTTGGTGAAAGAGCCAAAATAGAGCTAGCACTGATCAGAACAGCTAAAGTAGCGAGAGTAAAACGTTTCATGCTTTTATCCTGTAAAAAGTTGTGTCGAGATTTTCCACTTCGATAGTAAAGCTCCCATTTTAAAAACCTAAATAGCAGTAACACTGATCATTGTTGCTCCCTGATTTTAGTATGGGCAACTTACTGAGCCGCTTATGTACGCTCAATACCTATCTTTATTATTAGCAATATCACCTTCAAAAGGTTGAACTCCTGTTGCTGGGTAATCATCATCTCTAGGTCCAAAAATTCTACTGACTGCACCTAAAATATAGAAGATTACTTGCATAGCCCCATTTATAATTGATTTCAGTATTTTTGAGATAGGCATAAATTATTCTCCTGATTTATTGTTGCTGTTAAAAACTTATTTTTTGGTTGATTTACTATTATTTAACCTCATTTTATAACTGTAAACATCCCTCTAATAGGGTAGTAGCTATATTTTAATAAATAATTATCAAACGAATTCTCATTATTTTGATGTCATATAGCAATCCTTAAAAATAATTTATCTATTTCATCTGAGATACAATCAGGACTTACGCAACTGGCACAGATGGTGAGCGGGGGGTGCCTTGCCACGCGGCAATTCAAATCAAACCAAGCACATACGAATAT
>CALMVQ010000316.1 GCA_937873135.1 uncultured Scytonema sp.
CCTGCTCAAGAACAGCCTGCCCAAACGAGTAAATTTCTTAACCGAACGGTATTGGGGGAGTAGGTATCTTTGGGCAAAAAAAAGCCTCTCATAGCGAGAGGCTTAAAAAATGAGTTTGAAAATTCTCAATTTTAGACGAAAATTACGGCAACAGCGCCTCCGATTGCGGAAAAGATGGCTGAGACAACTGCTGTAGTGAATAGCCACCAAGCCGCTGATGCTGCGGCTTTTCTGGTTTCTTCTGCTTGGCGCTGTGCTTGCTGCTTCACTTCTTCCAAGCGTCGCTGAGCTTCATGCTGTATACGTTCTGCCCGTTCCAGAACACTATTTCTCGCCCGTTCAATTTGATCGATAATCCGGTTCGCATCTTCCTCGGAAATATCCTCTCGAGAACTCATGATGGCAACCAGGGTATCGCGATTAAAAGAAGACAAGCGATCGCGCAACGAATCAAACCCAGCCTGAGGATCGTCAAACAACTGGCGAACGTCACGCTTGACGCCATCATAGTTGAGTTCTGGACGATCTAGAGAGTTGAGGTAATTGCGGATGCGGCCAAAAACTCCATCAACTACGTCTTGAATGCGCCGTTGGATGCCTCGTACTTGCTCGACAAACTGCTCTTGCACCGAGACTATACTATCTGCAATTTGTGCTGCTTCCTCATCAGTCATATCCTCGCGAATTTTTAACAAGGCGATGACGGTAGATCTGTCAAAATGGGAAAGGCGATCGCTGAAACTTTCGATCCCCACTCGCGGATCATGCAACAATAGTTGTAAGTCTCTTTTAATACCTTCCGGATTCAATTCTTCTTTACCTGTTTGTCGCAGGTAATCTTGCAAATAAGTTTGGAAAGTTTGCACTCTTTCCTGAGTCCGAATCGCTAAGCGACGCGGCGCACGTACAACATCGCGAATCGACGTTTGTACTGAGTCGATGATCTGATTGACTTGCTCTTCGCTCAAGTCTTGACGTTGACTCAGTAATTTTACTAAAGTATCACGGTCTATCTGCGACAAACGGCGACGCAGTACCATAGCACCCTCTTGCGGATTTTCAAACAATCTGTTAATGTCTCGTTGAATCCCTTCTGGGTTCAGTTCTTCTTTACCAGTGTTCCGCAGGTAGTTTGAGATGGCTGTCGTCGTGGATTCGTATTGCTCCTTAGCTTTATCCGCAACAACTTGAGGTGCTTGACGGATGTTATGCCAGGATTGTTCTACTGAATCAATAATTTGATTGACTTGATTTTCATTCAAGTCTTCCCGTTGACTGAGTAATTGCACCAAGGTATCGCGATCAAAGCGAGATAATCGCGCTTTAAGTGCGGAAATTCCCGCTTGCGGATCGCTCAGCAGGGTATTGAGTTCACCTCTAATCGCATTGGGGTTAAGTTCATCTTTACCAGTATTTCGCAGATATGACTCTAAATTTAGCCACAGCGTTTCTGCTTGATATCTTGCTTGTTCTGCCAATCCTTGGGATTCGACTAAGACTTGTTCCCGTTGTTTTTGCAAGTCATCAAGAATTCTGTCTGCTTCCTCCGGATAAATGTCATTACGTTCCAGCAGAATTTCCCGCATCTCCTGGCGATCAAATTGAGACAAACGCCGGGACAGAGTTTCGTGATCGGCGTCTGAATCTTCTAAGAGTGGTTTGAAATGCCGATGAATGCTTTCTTCAGTCAAATCTGCCTTGGGTGTGACTAGCAGATAACTTTCCACTCGCCTTTGCAAGTCATGTACTATTTCTTTCTCTTCTGCAGCAACGACGGTGAACAGTACTTCTTGACGGGTAAGTTCTAGCCGCTCAGCAATTCGCTGAATTTCCGTTTGCGTCAGCAGACCCCGCTGTTGCAATATATTCATGAAATCGTTTTTGTTGAGTTGTTCGATCTCCCGCCGTACTGTCCCTGGATCGGCGGCTGGATCGTAAATCACATCGCGGAATTCTTCGACGATTTTCTCACCTTTCAATTGCCAAGCATAGGTATTGAGCAGGTAATTTTCGACATCAGCGCGAATTGGACTATAAGGCTGCGATGGTGTAGGAGTAAGAACTCCTAACTTATCAGTTTGTTTAGAGACTTGATTTTTAGCAGTGGAGAGAACACCTAAGATTTTTTCTACGTCCAAATCTGATAAATCGGCTCGCCCCATCACTATGCCCATCAGTCCTCCAAGTCCTTGTTGGAGTGTTTGTTGAAAGGGATTTGTCGATTCAAAGTTGCTTGCTTTTTGGTCGGCTTGTTGTGTAGAACGCCTCTCGGCAATTAGCTGCTCCAGCTTGGCGTTAAGTTCATCTGTCTTGGCTTGTCCTGATGGCATAGATTTGAGATAGTCAATCAACTCACCCAAGCGGTCTTGTTGAGGTTCATGCTGACTGACGACCTGCTGCCAAACACTATATAATGTATCGACAACGCGGTTAACGTCTCGTTTTGAAAAGTCGGTACGACTGCTGACTAATTCCACAAACTTTTGACGGTCGATGTTGCGGAGATCTTGAGTACCTGCGATCGCTTTCAATTGCGGATCGTTTAATAAATTTTGAAATTCACCCTTAATTTTAGATATGTCTAATTCCGGGGGACGTACCATTTCTAAATAATCTTCAACACTGTCCCGGATTCTATTTGGATCGATTGCACCGCCTAGTTCCCGACGCACTGCTGATGCTGCTGCTTCTGCAGTTGCTACAACTTGCTGATTCACTGCTTTGGCACCGAGTGCGGCAGTCGCTGTCCCCATAATCGCTTGAAAGCTTGAAGTTGCAGTGTTTACCACTGAACCAACTAAGGAACCTACTGTTGTGGAACTCACCCACATCAGGAGCAAAAAGTATGCTCCCCAAATCACTAACCCCAGAATTGCTCCCAATCCAGGACTTAATGCCAACAAACTGAGTTTTACTGCTAGGAAACAGGCAATTGCCAAGGCAACCGTCACCGTGACTACCGTCCACATTCCTACCAGAGTGCCAATTTTGCGAATTGTACCACCTAAACTTTCAGCTTCCCCATGACTTGAATCTGAATCAGAGGAACGTCCTAAGTAGGAAATACCAAAAGCAACGGAGAGGTTCGTCAAAACTAACTGGAAAGCAAAAGCCAGAATGACACCCGAAATCACAGCTGTAAAAAAGCGTGGTCCTGAAATAATACCTGACGCCTGCGCTGGCGTAATGTCTACATTTCCTGGAAGCTGTGCCACCCAAAAAAGCGGGTTGTACAGTCCCAGCGTTATTTGCGTACTGTGAAACATTCTATTTCCTTCCTCTAACCTTAAGTCAGTAGGGATAAAAGTTTACGTGATAACAGAAATTGTATTTTATCGCAATACCTAACTCCTTAAGATCAGAATCCAGTACGCAAGGTCCTTTCTGCATCCATCCAAAGTCTGAAACTACCATACAGTGGGGGACAGAAGTTTTTCTACCTAATTCAATTGCTTTTTTCATACATAAATAATAATTAAATTTGGTGTATAAAGGTATACCAAAATAGTTAAAACACGAAATTTAATTTAAGTTGTTCTCGTTACATTTATTTACAAAAAGTTTTTTTACCACTCTCTTTAGGTAGATTTAGTGAGGCAAAAATAATGAAGAGAATCATCCACAAGAGGTTATAGTTTGTACCTCTAGACAGAAAGCACTCAAGTTAAGAATTGTTACATTAGAGTCAACAAACGCAACAAACAAAATAAAAACATGCAGACACGTCCAAGTACTGATTTACCACCAGTTGCTACTGAATACAACGGTAAGGATCGCAACGCTTTTCTATTTGGTTTTAACCCCCAAGCTGAACTCTGGAATGGTCGCTTGGCAATGATTGGCTTTCTAGCATATCTAGCTTGGGACCTTGCTGGCTACAGTGTCCTCCGTGACGTACTTCATCTCATCAGCCACTAGAAGATTCCTGAACATCTAATTAATTGTAGATAAAAAACAATGCAAACACCTAAAACTAGTCCTTCTACCGATATACCACCAGTTGCTACTGCTTATAATGGTAAAGACCGTAATGCTTTTCTGTTTGGTTTCAATCCTCAAGCTGAGTTATGGAACGGTCGTTTAGCAATGATTGGTTTTCTGGCATACTTACTTTGGGATTTGGCTGGCTTTAGTGTTGTACGTGATGTATTGCACTTTATCGGTTATTAGTTGTGACTAGATTATAGAATAACTAGTAGAGCCTTATATTCTATAAGCTAATAACTTCAATAGACGACTTGTAAATATTCTTTACAAATAAACCACCTCAGTGAAGGTGGCTTTTACGTTTATATACTGATTTCTAAGTACAGCATTTCATAAATCCGTGACGAATTGAATCACCTACTGGTAAGGCTTGAAGAGGCGAATAGGACGCTACGAACTTGTGAAATCTTGTACTAAGATAATCGGTATTTAGCATGAACGCCATCAAGCCTTGTCTACAAAATTCCTTCCGTAGATGACGGCACAATAGCACATCGTGAGTTCAGTCCTCAAGGTGGCTCGCCTGCTGCCCCCGGTTTTAATTTGGGGTGTTGACGGGTTGAGAGCTAACAAAGAAGGGGCTGAGCAGTAGCGATTAACAAAATTTTGGTACACCTAGTACCGGGCAGGGAAGGTGCGAACCTAATTTTTGGACTATAGAGTGGTTAACAGAATTACAGCCTAAAATAAGTAAGGCAGCAGCTTCCGCTTCCACAACATTCCTCAGCTCAGTAGCAATGCAACCAAACCTGAGAAGAGCTTTAAATGGACTCTTCCATTCGTCAGCCAAACAAATTGCCTGACGGAGGATGTTTTCGGCTTCTGCAAATTGCTCAACCGATATTCTTCTTGGTTGCGATTCGTTCGTGTGTAATTTTATGGGATTGAGAACAAGCGTGCCAAGCCCTCTTGAGACGAAGTTGGCTGGACAACTGAGTTGAACTTGTTTTGATGATATACTGCTTACTGACTCTTCTGTTAAGGAAACATTTTTTAAATTAGGGAATTCATTCTCCTCCAACACGTAAACAACTTGAACTGTAACTTGTGCTTTTGTAGCTAGGCGTGTTTGGTGAGCAATTAGTAAAGCGATGTCTAGTGCAGTATGGCTTTGAGGCGAACTGTTATAGCCAACAATTATATTGACAGATTTTCCTGATTGAGCTTGTTCTAAAAAAGGTGTTTTTGGCGCTTTTAGCAGCACCATCTGCTCAATTAATTCATCTTTATCGATTACATTCTGTAAACGTACTAAAATTGGCTTGATATTCACAGCTTTTTCCCCTTGAGGACGGTTGAGTTTACTCGTCTTGAGTAAAATATCGATTTAGGAAACTCGTGGCGTGGTTGCGAAGTTCTTGATACTCTTCAGAGTTTCACATTGCAGGCTGATCGCGTGGATGAGGAAAAGACACCTCAAAAATTTCCCCAATTGTAGCTGTTGGTCGATTGATCACCAGTACAAACCGATCAGACTTATTAATTGCTTCATCCACATTATGGGTAATCATCATCACTGCCTGTCGCTTATTTTCCCAAATATCCAATACCTGTCGCTGCAATTTACTACGAGTTAGGGCATCTAATTTCCGGAAAGGTTTATTCATCTGTAACATTTTTAGACGAATTACCAACGCTCGTGCAATATCCACCTGCTGTTTCATACCCCTTGAAATTTCATAGGCATACTTGTCAGCTCCTACTGTTAAATTTAGCATTGCCAAGTGTTTATTAACAATGCTAATTCTCTCATCCAAAGTGGTATTTTTCAGCACTTCATCCATAGTCACCCGAAGATTTTCTCTAACTTTTAACCACGGTAATAAAAAACATTGGGTAAACGCCGTCAGGCGCTCAGAGCCAGGTTTAAAAATCTCTTTACTATCGAGTCTTTTGTTTAAGTCGGTGACAATCTTTAAAAGCGTAGATTTACCGCAACCTGAGTGACTAATGACAGAAATATATTCATCTTCGCTGACAGTCAGATTCACATTATTTAAAATAATAGAGTGACTGGCATCACTTTTGGAATAAATCTTAACTAAATTTTCTGTTTCTAAAAATGCAGCATTGCGAACAATTTCCCCCCTTAAAATACTCATGAGCATACCTCCTTTAGGGTGAGGAGCGAACCGAGTCAGCATTTTACGTGATAGCACTCTACCTGTAAGACTTGTAAGAGATCGATACCAAATTCCTTTCATCACTGATTGCTGAAAGCTGCTCCTATATCTAGAAAAGTGTATAAGTGTTGGCTCTACGCTAAGGACGATACAGATTAAAAAAGCTGATTAATTGGATTGAGTGCTAGTATTGCCGATTTAGACATCCCGCTCGAAAACCCAGCAGGAATTGCGCTCGCTGCACCTAATAAAAAGCCGATCAATACCCGTCGCAGACTTGCTAACAACAGATCCTCAAAACCTGAGTGACTCAGTTCTCTTCGATCAAATGGGTGTAGGATGTAATCTAGATTTGCAGCCAGAGTTCCTAGTGGTGTGGGCATTACTTCATGGTTAGTAAGTGCAACAACCCACCACCGTAAAATTATCCCCAACTTACCTTGGATAGGCACAAAGATAATATCCCTGATGATAATTAGTTTCGTTTTTCTCCAAGCAGCTTGCCCACCAATCGCAACGATGGCAGCCAAGTTTAGTTGAAATATCACTATTTTGACCTCAAAACAGTAAGAGCGCAGGTACAAAAAATCTGAGCAGTACGAGCCTGGAATACTGATGAGATCCGGACATTATGTTAATGCTGTCTCTTCAGTCTCCTCTCAATGCCTACGAAGTTAGCTGACGGGCTAGGGCCGAGAGATGCCCCTCTTCAAAAACTATGAGTTGTGAGTTATTAATTGATAATTAAATACTCAATACTGGAGTTTCTCTACTTTTGACTTAATTATCACTCATGACTCCTAAGTTTTTGTAAGATTCGCCCCATAGTATGGTTCCTCCGTTCCAATTCACGGATTAGGCTGACTTAACTCTGATTCCCCCATAATGTAACATTGCAGCACAGTACCGTCAAGCTATCTTAGGATATACTTCCTATATATTTTTATTTACTGGAGGTACGTTACCTACCGGAATTTATGTCTTTTCAGGTTCGAGTGTGATATATTTTTTAATAAAAATATAGCCAATAAGTAGGTTGCCACAAATAAATCATTATGGATTCTTAGTTACGCTGTCTTGGTGCTTAGCACAATTAAAAACCTTTTTAATGACTTTACAATCGTTTACACAGTTGTGCTTAACAAGCTACGTCTACTAACTCTCTTTCTTTGAATGTACAGCCACATTATATGTGGTTACAAACACTACTTTTGTAAAATCAATGACAAGGCGTAAAGGTAATACAAGACACAATTCGCGAGCTATCTAGCTTTGCAACACCAACTTTATTATAAGCTTGTAATTTTGCCACCCAGAAGTAATGAAAGATTTTAGTCATCTACTTAGCAACAAAACTCAAACAATTATAGCACAGTGGCTGGAAGCTGTTCGTCTAGACAAGAAAATTTACAGTGCCAAAAATCTATCCCGTACAGCGATAGAGAATCATATTGACTATATTCTCATGGCAATGGCAACAGTGCTTTCCCAATTCAAAGAAAACGAAATTAAAACGATAGTGGAGGCAAGTTTAACTCACGGCACACTCCGAGCCAATCAAGGTTTTGATGCAGAAGAAATCGCTAGAGAGTACAGTTTATTACGTAATGTAATATTTGAGATTTTGGAGCCAGAACTACTAGAAGCTTCATCACAAGAAGTGCTGCGGGCAGTAAGATTGATTGACTTTGTCTTGGATGAGGCAATCGCCCGCTGTTTTCAAAGCTATACCGATCAAAGATTGGCAGAACTACAGCAGTTACAAAATCACTTAACCCTCAACAATCAAGAATTGACTCGCTTAGTTCGAGCAAACCAAGACAATCTCTCTTTTTTCGCCCACGAACTAAAAAACCCTCTGACTTCAATTATTGGTTATTCGGACCTGTTTTTACGCATCCAAAAACAGAAAACTGAGGAAAATGACTCTTATAAAAATTTAGAACATATTGAGCGCGTACTATGCAATGGGAGAAAATTACTCCGTTTGATTAACGATTTACTGGAAATTTCTCGGTACGACGCAGGGCAGATGAAACTACATCCAGAACGTAACCGTTCAGGGGGGAGCGCCCTTGAAGATACCCATTGCTTGATTAATCGGT
>CALMVQ010000317.1 GCA_937873135.1 uncultured Scytonema sp.
AAGCTTTTTACCTATTTCAGATGGGTGGGTTATTTCCGCCGCTCTGTACTAGTAGCATTTTAGCTCCTCTCCTTCTCTGTGTGCAGAAGAAATTGCATTACTTATCTTACACGAGAGCAAGGGGAGTAGTCGGATCTATATCCCCGACTTCGCGTATAGTTGTCGGGGATCTGTGTCTTCAACTTTCATGAATCAATTAGAATTGCTATAGCTGACTGCTGATAAGTTTAGTAAATATAATCAAAAAAAATAGAGATGCTTTTTAGATTGCATCTCTAGGAAAAGGAAACCCCAGAAAACTTTTAAATAAGCATTCAGATTCTAGTACACGGGGCGCGGAAATCAAGCTACAATTCGGAATTGCTAAAAAACCTACAAGTTAAGCTTTTTTCATTTTTCATTCCCCATAGCAGTACTAGTTTCGAGCTATCTTATCCTGATAACTTGTAAGCTTCAGGTTTAAGTCCAACAATTGTGTAAAAATCAGGTGATAGCTAAAAATAACGGCACTTTGTGCTAAATGCTTACGTTTTCCAATTCAAAATTTAGAGTTAAGTAATAGTTATTAGGTAGTAGATTGGTGTCTTTGGAATCACCTATTTACATTCAATTTATGCAAAATGAGTTCTAAAACCTGAGATAAAAAAACGGTTAGGAAAAATAGATAACGATTAAGAACCAGATACAGTTTTATCTGGAGCGCTGTTACCATCATCTGAATCGTCTGCACTGGCAATTAGATCCCTACTTAAAAGCTTGGATGATGAGTTAATTTTGTTACCTTTTGTTGGGAATAAACTCTTTAGTGAGTTTGCTAATATATTTGAACCAAACTTAGTATTACTGCTCATGGAAAAATACCGGATTATGTGTAACTCTCTACAACTTGAGATACACAGCCGTAAATTGCGAATCCGGAAAATCAAAAAAATAACCTGCGTTAAGCAGATCACAAAATTCTTGAAGTATTGCCTACAGTAAGATTAAGCAAAAGTAGAAAAACCTAAATTAGGTGGAATGTCCTGAATACGTCCAGGCCCTACGCCTCGCAAAGCTTCTCTCAAAGAAATATCGCCAGTGTACAAAGCACGACCAACGATCGCACCGGTGACACCTTGTGGTTCCAACGCTAACAAACTCAACAAATCGGTGACGGAACTGACTCCACCAGAAGCGATAACAGGAACGGAAACTGTCGCCACAAGCGAACGCAAAGCTTCCATATTGGGCCCAGAGAGAGTCCCATCACGTTGAATATCAGTGTAAATAATAGCTGCTGCCCCTAATTCCTGCATTTGTACAGCCAATTGAGTTGCTAAAACGGATGAGGTTTCCAACCAACCGCGAGTTGCCACTTGTCCGTTACGGGCATCAATGCCAATAATAATCTGCCCTGGAAATTCTTGGCAAAGTTGTTGTACGAGTTGGGGTTGTTCTACAGCAATAGTTCCCAGGATCGCCCACCGTACACCTAAGTTAAATAGCTGTTGTACGCTTGCGTGATCGCGCAACCCTCCACCAACTTGAATTGGTACTGACACTACAGAGGCGATCGCCTCGATTGCCGCAAAGTTGACTGTTTTACCCGTTTTCGCCCCATCCAAATCGACTACGTGCAGTCGGGTAGCACCCTGTTCCACCCACTGTTTGGCAACCTCAACCGGATTGTCATTAAAAACCTCAGCTTGCTGATAATCTCCTTGGTAAAGTCGTACACAACGACCCGATAGTAAATCAATTGCCGGAATAACTTCCATAAATAGTCCTCCTAAACGTTAGGGAGTCGATGTGTCAAGGGTTTAATTATAGATACTGGGTACATGCTTTTCTACATATCAAACCGGCCTATACAGGAATGGTGAAGAAAAATTCCCTATTCCCTACTTGCTTTGATGACAGCTTGCCCAAAACCCAGCACAATCAATATATTAGAAATCGTCAAAAACGATTCTGCACCCCCATGCAGCCAATCGATATTTGCCAGTTGTGCACCATAATGCACTTGGGCATAGATCCCAGCAGGTATCGTTACGGCAACAAATACCAGAGTGCCATAAAATCCATATAGAGCTAAACGCGGCATTTGGGTGCTGCGGCTGATATACCACAAGAAACCTATGTAGGGAAACAAGGAAAGAGCAAACAGCGGTCCTTTAGAAATCATGACTTTTGAGGGGAGTGGAGGAGTTAGGAGGCGCGTAGGGGCGGGTTTATTGCACAAAATCATGAAGCAAACACGACATTTTCTCAAACCCGCCCGTACAGGACGTAGGGGCGGGTTTATTACAAAATCATGAAGCAAACACGACATTTTCTCAAACCCGCCCGTACAGGAGTTAAGAGAAATTATTGCTTCGATGCAATTTCTCTCTTGTCTGATTGTGATGGCTGTAGCGACTGATTGGAACGCCAAATCAACACTGCAGCCCACCAAAGCGTAAAATTACCCACTAAAGTCATGGTAGCTTGCAGTGTCACCAACCATTCTAAAGATTCCGCGTTGTCGAAATAGTGCCAAGTACAGGCACACATGGCGCTGACCAAAGCTGGTAACATAGCGAAAGATAAGCCCCACCAAGCGCGATTACCAGTGGCTTCGCCATAATTCCAAATCAGCCAAATAGCGGCAATCCACTCTATAACGCTAGAGATATGAATAATCCAAGTGGGAATTGAAAGAGCGTGCATGAGAATTTTGTGTTAGGTGTCGTTGAAAATCAACAAAGCAGCGCGTTTGTCAAGGGGTGTTGTGTTAGGAATCAAGATTTCTCACTTTATTCACCACATCCTCTTCAAAAATTGCTAATGTAAAATCCAAAATAGTAAAAAATATGCGGGCGTTGTTATCTGGATACTATGGTAAAGGAAATGGTGGGGACGAGGCTTTGTTGGCAACACTTCTACAAATGCTACCACCTCATGTCACACCTGTGGTTCTCTCTGGGAATCCAAAGGAAACCCGCGATCGCTACTCTGTAGAAGCGCATGATCGTATGGCTTTATTACCTGTACTTCAAGCTGTGCGTTCCTGCAATGCTTTTATTTGGGGTGGTGGAAGCTTAATCCAAGATGCGACTAGTGCCATCAGTCCATTATATTACGCCGGGTTAATGGCTTATTGTCAGAGAATGGGGTTGAAAACTATTGCTTGGGCACAGGGAATTGGTCCTTTGAAGCGTCCTGTCACTCAATGGCTAGCACGGCAAACTTTCAGCAGTTGTACGAAAGTTAGTGTACGCGATCGCGCTTCTGCGGGAATACTCACTGACTGGCAAATTCCTTATATCCAAGCTCCCGATCCGGTTTGGGCTTTGGAATCCAAGCCAGTACCTGGACTTTGGGATTTACCTGCTCCTAGAGTTGCCGTAACATTGCGAACCCATCCCCTACTGACAGAAACACGGCTTGCCAATTTGACTCGCGCACTCGTTGATTTTCAAAAAGCGACACAGACCTTCATATTACTACTGCCTTTTCAAAAAAGTGAAGATTTAAGCATAGTCCAAGCAATTCAACCGCAACTTAAAGATGTTAGCCAGATCGTGTGCTTGGAGGAGCCGCAACTTTTAAAAGGAGTTTTTCGCGGTGTTGAGTTGGCGATTGGGATGCGCTTGCACAGCTTGATTATGGCAGCAGCTGAAGGCTGTCGCTGTTTTGCTCTCAGTTACGATCCCAAGGTAAACCGATTGATGGAAGATTTGGACATGCCTGGGTGGGATTTGGCAAGTTTACCAGATGATCCCAATTTTATCAGTACAACTTGGATCGAGCATTACGCAAATGGCGAGCCACTGTTACCAGCAAAAATTCAATTTTTAGTAGATCGAGCGCTAATACATCGCGAGGTGTTAAGAGATAGCTTAGGTAGATAAGAGTTCGACTCTAAACCCAAGCCAGACGAACTGAGCGTGCGTAGCGTGAGTTTATAATCAGTAGTTAGGCGGCTCTTAGCAGGTTTTATATTAAGATTTATTTAAGAGCGATCGCTCGCTCCTCAAAATCTCCTGTCCGGCAGACGAGTGCGCCTAAGTTATCCTGTTACTTGTGGGCTTTCTGCTTTAATTTCTGTAACTAGGGTGAGACTAGCCCACTCACCTTTATCGTTATAGCTGCGAATCAAACGTTGGCGTAAATTGGGTTGAATAAGCCAACCGACTTCGAGAAAAAATGGTTGACGTAATTGTAAGTTGAGTGGACAAGCGGCAGAAGCGCCATCGGGTAGCAGTAGTACTTGCACCTGAAGAAGTGAATCTTGGTCAAATTGGAGGATGTTCCCGTTGATGGAAGCCGTGGATGTGATTGTACGATCACCAAAGGTTAAGTTTTGTTTTAATTGTCCAACGTCATCAAATTGTAACTGCATCGTTACTGAGTAACTATCGGGGGAACGCCAGTCTGGATAAATAGTCACTGCTTCGCCCTGCCATTCTCCTAAAAGATCTTCTACAGTTAGGGGTGGACGTTGTACGGGTTGAGTTCCAGCTAAATATTCTCGAATGAGAGTAAATTGGTTTAGTTGAAGGTTTTTATCGAACAGTTGAACGAGGCGTAAGCGGTGATTTTCATGAATTAAGCCAAGTTCTGCCCCAAATTCAGAATACGGTGCTAGTTGAATCGAACCTTGAGAAAAGGCTCCATTTTCACAAAACAGCACTCCTTGTCCTAGAGAACTGTATTCTAGAACTTTTTCATTTCCACCTAAGTTAACAATTTGGCGAATTGTCTGATTATTGTTTAACCCTTCTAAGGAAACAATGCTTTTAGTATCTTCCTGAAGTTCACCTCGGGACGAAATGCGAGTAAATGAACCTCGCCATTCCCCAAGATTTTTTAGTAAAGCTTCCCATTGTGATGCCATAGCAATTTTGTTGGTTGTTGGATATTGAGTGTTAGTTATTGTACTAACCATTAACCATCAACCATTTACTACTTGGCAAATCGCTGTACAGCAAATAAACTTCCTATGAATCCTACTGCTCCACCGAAACTTAGGAGGATGAGAGGCAAGAGTAAAGTTTGTGAGGTGGAGAGTTGTATACCGTGGGCTAGAAATTGAATGAATTCTGGTTGATTGGTTAGCAATTTGCTGAGAAACTGTTGAATGAGATTAATGAAGCTCCATGCGATCGCACCTCCGAGTAAGCCAAAAACAATCCCTTGTAAAATAAACGGCAAGTGAACCCAAGCCGAAGTCGCACCCATCAGTTGCATAATTTCTATTTCCCGACGTCGCGCTATGACAATCAGGCGAATGGTGGTTGTGGTGACTGCGATCGCTGTTATCGTCAAGATAATTGTAATTGTCAACGAGATCCAGTTCAAACCTTGATGTAACTGACCGATGCGTCTGACTGCTTCATCTACATACTGCACTGTATCAACTCCAGATAATTTGGCGATTTGTGTTGCCAACGTTGGTACAACTGAAGAGTTTTGCGCCTTCACCTTAATCTCATCAACGAGAGGATTTTCTCCAAGCTGCTTGGTAGCACCTTCAAGATCGGATATTCCCATTTCTTGAACTAATTTAGTCCAAGCTTGCTCTTTGGTAATCGTTTTTACATCTGCCACTTCTGGTATTTTTGCCACAAGTGGGGAAATGGTTTCTGCTTGATCGCCAGGATGGAGATAAACTGATATTTCTAATTGGTTACCGAATTGGTTGAGCAGTTTTTCCAATTGCCAGGAAGTTTGCAAACTCATACCAAATAAAAAGAGTAGCACAGTAACAGTACTTACAGCCGCCCAGTTCATCCATCCACCACGTTGCAAACCAAGAATTGTTTCTTTGAGTAAGTAGTCAAGTTTATTGAATAATTTCAACACACTATACTGTATTTCCACTTCTATAACATTATCTTTTATACTCGCACTTGACAATTTCTCAACCGTAAGGACGCTTAATCATATAAGCACAGGAGAACCATCCTCCCTTCACCACTCATAGTCCTAAGTTGAACAGTCATTTTATACGTATTGGACTTTGGGTAAAAGACAGATGACAAACGATCAATGACACGCTCAGTGAGAGAATTAGAATTGTTAAGATTGAAAGAGAAAGTAGCACCATATCAGACCTAGCCTGAAAGAGCGAGTTACAAAAATCATGCCTTTAGAGATCGCTGTAGAGAAAAAAAAGTTAAAAAATCCGCCCTTAGAACTTCATTATTTGGGCGATCGCGTCCTCCGTCAACCAGCCAAGCGCATAGCTAAAGTGGAGGAAGAACTTCGCCAGACCGTGCGCGAAATGTTGCAAACCATGTATAGTCAGGATGGCATTGGTTTGGCTGCACCACAAGTGGGAATTCACAAACAACTGATTGTGATTGATTGCGAACCAGATAACCCAGCAAACCCCCCACTCGTTTTGATCAACCCTACCATCAAACAGGTAAGTCGTGAAATTTGCGTTGCTCAGGAAGGGTGCTTGAGCATTCCAGGAGTTTATATGGATGTGAAGCGCCCTGTTGTTGTAGAAATTGCTTACAAAGATGAGTACGGGCGTCCCAAAACTCTGAAAGCCGGAGATCTACTCGGACGCTGCATTCAGCACGAAATGGATCACCTTAACGGAGTGGTATTTGTAGATCGTGTGGAAAATTCTTTGGCTTTGACGCAAGAGTTATCCAAGCATGGTTTCTCTTTTCAAGCTGTAAAATCAGTCGTATAGGGTGGTTGATTCGTGTATCTAACTCCAAAAAGCGGTTTGTTTCTGGCTGGTTCTTGTGTAACTGCGATCGCAGCTGTTGGTTCAATTTTTGAGCTTGGTTACGGCTCACCTGATTTAGGCACTCAAGCAACTGCAATTATCCTAGCCCTTTCACTTCCACTTACAGTATTATTTTTCCTTGCGGCAGTCAGAGATGCTAAAGCAAATCTTAAATAGCAGGAATGTCATTTGTCATTTGTGAGAGATGATGGTTTTCACGCTATTTCGACCGCACGCACATACTTTGTTTAGTCTAAGTGAGGGCTTCAGCCCTTACTTAGGCACTGTAGTCTCCGAACTCTCATATTATATTGATGTGCCCGACGGACTACTTATCTAAAGAGTTATTTTCACGCGTAATAGCTTAATTATATTGTCAAAATTAATGCGTACGGCGGCATATGCTACTACAATCATTAATTTGTTGTAGCAATTGAACTAAAGTAGAGTTACAAATGAGACCCGAAAAACTTTCTCCCGGACTGCTATTAGCATATGAGGATTATAAACGGGAAGGAAACCAAGCTTTACTGACGCATAAGCGATCGCTGGGTATCGTTTTCCATAATAGTACGGTCAAACCCACTAGTAGTATCGTCTTCATCTACTGTGAACCAAATGCGGACTTGAGTCATCTATCACGCTACGGTGTTCAAGTCAACCAGGATACGGGGAGTGTCCGAACAGCTTACTTACCGATAGAAAGTTTAGATATTGTCTCTGAAGATCCTGCTGTTTTGCGGATCAAGCCATCACGTCAATTGAACCAACACCTAGACGTTGCGACAAAGGCAGTGCATGTACCAGAATTTAGAAACAAGTGTAAACTGACTGGCAAAGGAGTCCTGATCGGTATTGTAGATACTGGCATTGACCCAAAACACCCTGCCTTTGGCGGAAGAATTTTACGCATTTGGGATCAAACACTATCAGGTTCTGGAGTGAAAGAGGGCAGCTATGGGTCAGAATTAACCAAAGAACACTTGACAATTTCTAACGACACTGAAGGTCATGGAACCCATGTTGCTGGGATTACATCTGGTGTTGACACAACCTATTGCGGAGTTGCCCAAGAAGCGGAACTAGTCATCGTTAAGTCAGACTTACAAGACGCCCACATTGCTGATGGTATTCGCTACATTTTCCGGGTAGCCAGTGAAATGAAACGCCCAGTTGTTGTTAATCTGAGTTTGGGTGGACATGCCGACGCTCACGATGGCAGCGACTCGCTCTCAAAAATCATTGACAGTGAAACTGGTCCCGGACGGATTGTTTGTTGTGCTGCTGGTAACGAGGGCAACCACAACATTCACGGTCAAACCATCGTACCTCCTGGTAAAATGGGGACGATGCGCTTTCTCGTTCCAACTAACAACCAATTGGATATAGTTTTGTTAAACGCTTGGTATCCTGGTAATAGTCAGTTGGAAGTATCACTGCGTGATACCTTCGGGTTAGTCACCCCTTGGCAAAAAATCGTTACTAACGGGAATCCCGCACAAGAATATACTTTGCAAAGCTCAAAAGTGCAAGTGGTGACCCCAGGACCAGATCCAGCCAACGGCGACCATAATTTCTTTTTGCAAATTCGTAGTAAAGGAACCTTGCCAGTCATGGGAGGTGTTTGGCAGTTACGAGTACGCAACACTTCCTCAACGCAAGCACATCTAGATGTATGGACAATAGATGACAAGAAATCCGTGTTTTTTACAGGTACTAGTGTAACAGATTCCGAGAAAATAGGTTCTCCAGGAGCGGCTAAAAGTGCAGTGACAGTTACTTCTTATACTACTAAAATCAAATACACGGATATTGATAATAAACAATTAGAAGCGGGCTTGCATTTAAATACTATTTCTGAATTCAGCAGTCCGGGACCTCTACGTAATGGCGCTCGTAAACCAGATCTCGCAGCACCAGGAGCCATGATTGTTTCCACTCTCTCCTCAGGTGCACATTTTGACCGTTCAAAGATTGTGAATTCTAAGTTTGTCGTTCTAGCTGGTACAAGTATGGCAACGCCCTTTGTCGCTGGCTTAGTAGCACTGCTGTTGCAGCGCAATCCAAAGCTTGACCCGGCGGGTGTTAAAGACTTACTCCGCAAAAATAGTTCAATTCCTAACCATCCAGTAGGAACCTTTGATAAAAAATGGGGATTTGGACTCATTAATACATTAAATCTTTAACCGTTCGATAGTCTGTTAAGCGTCATTAGTGCAAATAAACTGGATCAGAAGTCATTGGGAATTGGAAATTGGTAATAATTTATTCCCAATTACTCATTACCCATTATATTATGTTCGGGTAATCACTTAACAATTAAGTTGTTTGTTAATGGTTGATGGTTAATTGCAATCAACCATTAACCATTAACCAAATAAACAGATATGATCAGTATTTAAGCCAACACGATATTACCCATTACCTATATAAAAATAGCTTATGAATTATCAGAAGCTCGATGCTGCCCTTGCTATGGCATTGAATGAAGTTCAAGACCCAGAAGAACGGAATTTAACTATCTTCATTCATACCAAAGCAGATGCAGACACTGCTTTATTACAAAACTTGGGTGTCAGTGATATTACTGAAAATAAAGATGTTTTGACTGCAACGCTTTCGCCAAATACAATTTCCCAATTATCAGAGCAATCTTGGATACAGCATTTGAAGCTATCTCAAAAATTACGCTCTTGTTGATGAGTCGTGATTTGAATTGTATTTGGCAATTACACAAGGAACCTATAAAAGTTATTTTCAACGTCAGTTAGTCCAGATGATTATCATTTCTTCTGCTACCGAGCCCGCAATCAAAGCAGCTTTCACCGTTGGTTGTTGTAGGTAAACCTGTAAGTTATGTTTGGTAAGTGCAAGGAGATACTGACTGGCTGCATTCATTTACTTGTCTCAGATATTACATATCAATCGCAATACTGCTCGGGTAAGACGAATTCCACGTTAATCTCAGATTCGGAACGCAGGCGCGAGCAAATGGGTTTTCAAAAAAATTAGCCTCCTAATTTGTCGCTCTTGTTGGGGGTTGATTCTTGTCTTAAGTGAGTAGTTATTGATCGCAATAGTGCTTGACTTACGCCCCAATTTGAGTTAGGTGGGCAATGCTAACACAAACCTTCTACAAACGGTCTTAACCTCCTGGAGTAAAAACATCTGTGTTATGCCAAACTGGCTATGTCCTAAGTAGAAAAGCAATTTGCCTAGCTCCTGGAACCAAATCTACCTTTCCCCCCTTATCAGGTGTCTCAGACAGTCATACACTGTAGGTGGGAGTTGAAAGGCAGTCAGGAGAAATTAAGAGTGAAAAGAGTTTTAGGAATCATTCTCGGCGGCGGCGCAGGAACCCGCCTTTATCCGCTAACAAAGCTACGTGCTAAGCCTGCAGTACCAGTTGCAGGGAAGTACCGTCTCATTGATATTCCTGTCAGTAACTGTATAAACTCAGAAATCTTCAAAATCTACGTTCTGACACAATTTAATTCAGCTTCCTTAAATCGCCATATTGCCCGTGCATACACTTTTTCTGGCTTTACCGAGGGTTTCGTTGAAGTTCTTGCCGCACAGCAAACCTTAGAAAACCTTAACTGGTTCCAAGGTACAGCTGATGCAGTTCGCCAGTACTTGTGGCTTTTGGAAGAATGGGATGTAGATGAATTTCTGATCCTCTCAGGCGATCATTTATACCGTATGGACTACCGCCACTTTGTGAATCGCCATAGAGAAACTGGGGCTGACATGACTCTCTCCGTTATCCCAATTGATGAGCGTCGTGCCTCTGACTTTGGTTTAATGAAGATTGATGGGGCTGGTAGGGTGATCGACTTCAGCGAAAAACCCAAGGGTGAAGCTTTAAAGAAAATGCAAGTCGATACGACTGTACTGGGATTGACACCAGAACAAGCTAAAGAACAGCCGTACATTGCTTCAATGGGGATTTACATCTTTAAAAAAGATGTTTTGATCAATCTACTCAAAGAATCTCCACAAAAAACTGATTTCGGCAAAGAAATTATTCCCGATTCAGCAAAAGATTACAACATTCAAGCCTACTTATTTGACGATTACTGGGAAGACATTGGAACCATTGAAGCATTTTATCATGCAAACTTGGCTCTCACTCAGCAACCACGACCACCTTTTAGTTTCTATGATGAAGAAGCACCAATTTATACCCGCGCTAGGTACTTACCACCAAGCAAACTGTTAAACTGCCAAATCCGAGAATCGATGATTGGTGAAGGTTGCATTTTGAAAGATTGCCGAATCGAACACTCAGTGTTGGGAGTGCGATCGCGGATTGAAGCTGGCTGCGTTATCCAAGATACCCTAATTATGGGAGCCGATTTCTACGAAGGTTTCGCCGAACGGCAGTCAGAGTGTGAGCGGAAAGCTGTCTCTTTAGGTATTGGTGCTAACACCACAGTTCGTGGTGCCATCGTTGACAAAAACGCCCATATCGGATGCGATGTAAAAATTATCAATAAAGATAATGTTCAAGAAGCGGAACGGGAAAGCCAAGGCTTCTACATTCGCTCTGGTATCGTCGTTATCCTCAAGAATGCCGTAATTTCAGATGGAACAGTTATTTAGTTATGAGTAGGGGCGCTCCACCATGCCCCTACAGAAGTTAAGAGTTATAAATATAATTCTTAACTTCATTCACGAGTTCGTTCTCATTCATAACTCTTCGACGCCAGTCGCACGCAACTTCGGAGACGCGTAGCGAACGTACTTCTGCCTTTCTTTTGTAAGTTGGCGTAAATAAAAACAACTTTACATTGGGACTTCGTCTTCCTAACTTACTAAAGTACGGAAATTGCGCCGTTAGGTCAGCAAGAACCGCACTAAAATAAATTTAATTTTTGTTAATTTTAAAATTAAAGTCTATATTGCTGCGCTCGGGTATCAGTTGTTGGTAATTAGATCTCGCCTGTAAATGGCGCAGTTAGTAAAACTGCCAATTGCTGAATGCTGAAAGCTTATAGAAAAAACTTAGAGTAAATATATTAGAGGAGGCTAGTAGATGGCTACAACCGACTTCAAAGACTATTATGCAATTTTAGGGGTTAGTAAGACCGCTAGTTCTGAAGAAATTAAACAGGCATTTCGCAAGCTAGCCCGCAAGTATCACCCTGATGTCAACCCTAACAACAAACAGGCGGAAGCACGCTTTAAAGAAATTAACGAAGCCTACGAAGTTTTGTCAGATGCTGATAAACGTAAAAAATACGATCAATTTGGTCAGTACTGGAAACAGGCATCTGAAGGCGTTTCGCCTAATGCTGGTGCCGATATGGGCGGCGTTGACTTTAGTGATTACGGCAGTTTTGATGAGTTCATTAATGAGTTATTAGGGCGCTTTGGTGGTGGAAACAGTCGAGGAGGGCGACAAACTTACTCTTACCGGACTTCCACAGGGGCACCAAGTGGTTTTGGTGGCTTTAATGATTTTGGCTTTCAAGATGTTGGTAATGGAGCCGTTCAAGATAGCGAAGCCACAATTCCCCTGACTTTTGCTGAAGCTTTTAATGGTGTCCAAAAGCAATTAAGTCTAGGCAACGAAGTTATTGATGTTCGCATACCTGCTGGTGCTAAACCTGGTAGTCGTCTGCGTGTACGGGGTAAAGGACTCGTAAGTTCAGTAAACCAACAACGGGGTGATTTGTACCTGAAAGTTGAATTACAGCCACATTCCTTTTTCCAGTTTGAAGGCGATAACTTAGTATGCGAAGTCCCGATTACACCAGATGAAGCTGTGTTAGGAGTTTCTATCGAGGTACCCACACCCGATGGTATGGTTAATGTTAAGCTTCCTGTAGGAGTGCGTTCCGGTCAGTCCCTGCGGCTACGTGGTAAAGGTTGGCCCGAGACTAGAGGTGGACGTGGCGATCTGTTAGCGAAAATTGTGATTGCACCACCAAAAGATCTCAGCCCACAAGAGCGGGAATACTATGAAAAAATTCGCGCAATACGTACTTTCAATCCCCGTAGCCATTTGTTGCAAGTCAAATTGTAGCAATCTTGATTGTTAATTGTTAAAAAATCTTGAAAATTATTACCAAGTTTTGACTTTTTGACACTTAACCTTCGCGACGATCTTCTTGGTGTACAAAAATATTTTTGGATTGCCAAGAGGAGATAAAAATTCTGACCAATAACAAACGTAGGTTGTTGAGAAAGTGGAGATAGTTGAGTTTTTAACAATGATAATGAATTACTAATTACGAATGATTCTATCCCCACTTTTAGAATCAAACACAAATAACTTATCCATATCTAATTCTAAAGAAAGTTGATCGCCAAAACGTGGACGAACACCCGCACCTGCCTGCACATTTAATAGTATACCTGAAGGTAAACTCCCACGGATCAGAGTTTCTCTTCCTAAAGGTTCCACCACCTTAACCTCAACCACTAACTCTCCCTTTTGACGTTCTTCTGTGCGAGACGCTCCTTGAACGCTAAGGTGCGGCTGGTTTTTCAAGCCGGGAAACTCGTCTAATGTACCGCCTTGTCTTAGCGGTTCACTTATATAAACATCCTCAGCACGAATCCCCAAATCAATATTTTGCCCGACGACAGGATGCAAGCTCTCCCTCAAATCTTCTGGACAAGGTAAAAACTGACCACCCACATCAAAACTATCACCCGTGAACTTTGCAGGTAGAATATTCATGGGAGGACTCCCTAAGAAAGTCGCTACCATCCGGTTGGATGGGTTGGTATAAATGGTTTGTGGATCGTCGATTTGTTGAATTCTTCCCCCATTGAGTACCACAATCTTATCAGCCAAAGTCATTGCCTCGACTTGGTCATGAGTCACGTAAACTGTTGTGATTCCTAGCTGCTGATGTAACTGTTTTAACTCGGCTCGCGTATCATCTCGCAATTGAGCATCTAAGTTAGACAAAGGTTCATCCAGTAAAAACACTTGTGGTTCACGGGCGATCGCTCTTCCCAATGCTACCCGTTGCTGCTGTCCTCCAGAAAGTTGTTTGGGTTTGCGATCTAGGAGATGTTCTAGAGATAGCGATCGCGCGACTGTCGAAACCCGTTGTTGAACTGTTTTGGAGTCAATTTTCCGCATTTGTAACCCAAAGGCAATGTTTTGGGCGACTGTCATATGAGGATACAACGCGTAATTTTGGAACACCATTGCCACATCCCGTTGTCTTGCTGGGATATTGTTAACCAGGCGCGAGCCAATGTAGAGGTTACCAGATGTTGCAGTTTCCAAACCGGCGATTGTTCGCAAAATTGTAGATTTACCGCAACCTGATGGTCCTACCAAAACCCAAAATTCTCCATCCGGAACTTCAAAGGTAATCTCTTCGATAGCAGTAACATTCTGGAATCTACGTTCAATGCTTTCTAAACGAACTTTTGCCATGGTTAATTGTTGGTTATTCGTTGTTGGAAGTGATTTGTTAGTGGTTAGTTGTCCTAAGTGTTAACCACTAACAACTGACCGCTAACCCCATGCAGGGTGAGAGAGTATTGAAGCAATCACTCGTACCCCACGCAGTTGATTGGATAGAGGCAAGTGACCTTTGGGGGCACTTAAATCCCAGGTAAACTCATTGGGATACCGAGTCCAGTTATTACCTTTTTTCCAACCGATCTTTAACCACAGACTGTCCCAATTTTTACCCAACCCCAACCAAATTTCTCGCTGTACCGAAAAGCCAAATTTCCCTTCTGAGTGAACCAACCAAAGTTTATTAATAGTTTGCAAGTCCGTGACTGGAAAATTCTCAGCTTCGGTAAAATACAACCATTTTCTTTGGATTGCGGTCGTTCCTGCTACTTCACACATTTTTTGTAAAGTTATGCGATCGGCTGCTTGGAAGTCGGAAACAGCCAGGAGTTCTTGTAGGGGTTTGTAATCAATAGCGTACTCCGATTTGAGAGAGACAAGACCTTGAGGAAAATAAGTTTGTAAAAATTCTTTTACTTTGCTCGAATCAGATTTATAGAGAACTTGGTAGGCTTTGCCATCAACCCAAGTTGCTGGATTTTCACGACGTTCAAATAAAAACTCCATTAAGACATCTAATCCCCCATCCCCTAAATGAGCGAGTTGTGGGATCACTTGCTGTTGGACGCCAATAGACCCAGCGATTAACGGTTGGCGGAGGGAGTCGATGTCACTAGAAGTGCCTGGTACAGTCATTGGGTCTGTCATGCCATTACTCTCACTAGAAAGCTTTCAGTGGATAGCGAAGAGTAGTTTACAGGAAATCGCCAGGAAAACCTACTCCTTTTATACCTATACCGAATTTACTATGTCTTGGAGAGCATTTATTCGGTAAGGTATGAACGTGCGAGGTATGAGAGGTAGTTGACTGCTGTATATTCAAAGAGTAAACTAACAAGGAGTGCAGGCGATCGCTGCCAAACACGGTTCCAATCAATCCCCCGCACATCAACTCAGAAAAAGGGAAAAATCTGCGCTTCATTGCTTTGCAATCAATATACACTTGGGAAATCTACAAAGAAAGATTTTACTTCGAGTACTAGCTGAGTAATTGGCGAAGGTCGAGTTTATGACAATTTTACGTCATAGCTGACTAACTCTCTGTGTTTTCCGAGCAAGTTTCCGAATAAGTTCTCGCAGCACATCAGTTTTTGTTCTTCCGGTTGCTTTGCAGTAATCATCTAAAATTTGCAACTCATCTTCGGGAAGTCGAATATCAAGTCTTTTCTCTGATTTATTCATTGATATGTACGGAGATTTGCTGTACAATGATTGTAAAGCATAGTTGATGATATTGCCTGCTTTTACACTCCTATTTCCACACAATAAAGCCTCAGGGACATTGACTATTGAAAAGGTCTTTGCCCACCATGTCAAGCCAAAACAGTCTTAGACGGGCAGATTCAAGCAGAGTATTAGTTTTATAGAGCAGTGTGTGATGTACGACAAGATTACCTCGCCGACAAGTGGAGCGAAAATCACCTTTAAGAATGGTGAACCAAATGTTCCTAACAATCCGATCATCCCCTTTATTCGTGGTGATGGTACGGGTATAGATATTTGGCCTGCTGCCCAAAAAGTGTTTGATGCTGCAGTAGAAAAGGCATACAAGGGTAAGCGAGAAATTAGCTGGTTCAAGATTTACGTTGGTGATGAAGCTTGTGATTTATACGGTACATATCAGTATTTACCTCAAGATGCTCTCACAGCCATTAAAGAATATGGAGTTGCTATCAAAGGACCCCTGACAACCCCAATTGGCGGTGGAATTCGTTCTCTCAATGTCGCCTTACGGCAAATTTTTGACCTGTACGCTTGCGTGCGTCCATGCCGCTACTACCCAGGAACGCCGTCTCCCCATAGATATCCCGAAAAACTAGATGTCATCATTTACAGGGAAAATACAGAAGATATCTACTTGGGAATAGAGTGGCAACAAGGTAGTGAAATTGGCGATCGCTTAATTTCTCTGCTGAACAATGAACTGATCCCCGCCACCCCAGAACATGGCAAAAAGCAAATTCCTTTAGACTCTGGTATTGGGATCAAACCCATAAGCAAAAAAGGTTCCCAGCGCTTGGTACGGCGTGCCATTAAACACGCCTTGCAACTCCCAAAAAACAAGCAAATGGTAACTTTAGTCCACAAAGGGAATATCATGAAATACACCGAAGGTGCTTTCCGTGATTGGGGTTATGAAGTTGCAACAACTGAGTTTCGCAACAGTTGCATTACTGAAAGAGAATCTTGGATTTTAAGTAATAAAGAGAACAACCCCAACATAACATTGGACGAAAATGCTCGGGCCATCGATCCAGGCTTTAAAGCTTTGACTGCGGAAAAACAGAGTCTGATTATCAAGGAAGTCGAGACAGTTTTTGACGCAATTTGGGCAACTCACGGCAATGGTCAGTGGAAAGATAAAGTTATGGTGAATGACCGCATTGCTGACAGTATTTTCCAACAAATTCAAACCAGACCGGATGAGTATTCTATTCTGGCAACAATGAACTTGAATGGCGACTACCTGTCTGATGCAGCAGCAGCTATTGTTGGCGGATTGGGAATGGGCCCAGGGGCAAATATTGGCGATGAATGTGCCATTTTTGAAGCCACCCACGGTACTGCACCCAAACACGCCGGTCTGGATCGAATTAATCCCGGTTCAGTGATTCTGTCAGGTGTGATGATGTTTGAATATCTCGGTTGGCAAGAGGCAGCAGACTTGATTAAGAAGGGTTTGGGGGATGCGATTAAAAACGGTCAAGTCACCTACGACTTAGGGCGTTTGATGGAACCACCAGTCGCACCCTTAAAGTGTTCTGAATTTGCTGAGGCAATTATTCAGCACTTTGAGTAGTTGAGATGTAGAGACGCGACACCCAAGCGTCTCTACAGGAGTAAGGATATATCTTTAAAGCGCTCTGGATCGCTCACTACAAACCACTCACAATTCATGACAATGATGAAAACACTCTCACCAGAACCAGAAGAACAAACCAATTTAGAAGCCGTCTTTAGAATATTATTTGCAGCTTCAGTATCCTGTAACACTTTACTCCGAGCCAGAGGGAGGATACGTAGCTCAAATAAAAGATTTGCCTGGATATCTCACCCAAGGTGAAACTTTAGAGGAAACAATTGCAAACCTGAAGGAGGCGCGGGAATTGTGGATTGAAACAGCTTACGAAGCTGGCGACGATATTCCTTTGCCTAGCACTGATGATACTTGATATGGGCGATACGACTTCAGCCAAAGCCTGCGGGCATCGCACTGCAATTTTTCGCCAAAGCTAAATTCCTAATTTCTAAACTGCGATGCCGAAGGCAACGGCTTAAGCCTTATCGCCGAAGGCGGGCACTCTGTGCCATCGCACTTCTGATGATGGGGTTGATGTAGGCGAAAGTCCTAAGTGATTGTCAGCTTCTTGTTGTACATTCGTTCGCCATAAATATTAGGATAAAGATTTAACTAAATGGATTCAATGTGGATATACCACAACCCTCAAAATCCTTAATATTTCTAGTAACAAGTGTCAAAGAATGTATTTTGGCTGTAGCCGCAATAAATATATCAGCTTGCGAACGTGGTTTCCCTTGGGTTCTCAACAAGCCTCTCAATTCACCCGAACACTTGGCAATTTCTGAAGTGATAGGGAGAATTTGATAGTGAGTTGTCAGAAAGTTTTCAAACCAGTTTTGGATTCTAGCATTAGGCTTGGCTGTTAAACCATAATAAATTTCCTCAATTGTAATCACACTTAAGTTAATAGATAGCACAGTACCGCTCCATGCTGTCACTCCTGGATTTGGCATTGGGCGAGTTAATTCACTGATTATATTCGTATCACAAAGATGACTCATCCTCATCTTCGGTAAAAGGATTATTGCGATCACTTCGTGCTGGGAGATCGAAGGTATAGTTTTCTTCAGTACATAACTGCTGAAGTTCTTTAAAAACTTGAGCTAGAGATCTTTTCGCAGTTTCTTGCCGCCAGTTTAAAAATTCTTTAAAAAGCTCAGGGTCTACAATTGCAGCTACGAATTCCTCTTGAGTATAAATTAGCTGAGGTTCTTGACTAGTCGCATTAATTATTGAAAGTAGCTGTTTTTTGGCTTCTTCAAGTGTCCATTTCATTGTAAAAATCTCCAAGTGTTGGAAGCATTGAATATAAAGACTGTTCTCAAGTTAGCTTATTTTCCCAAGCGATCGCATTCCACATTCCTGTGACTGATTTAACTGACTTGGCTTCAGTGATGTTACGTCGTTGATATCAAAATCTCTCTAAAACTGTATTTTCTGAACTAATTTCCAATACACTCTCAGTTGATGCGGATTGAGCAGTGACTTGAGAAAACAGCGCTTCATACTGGGCGATCGCACTCTCAAAAGAATAGCGTTCGACGGCATACTTTCTTCCCACATTCCCTAACTTTGCGGCGTAAGTGGGATTGTTATACAACTCCAGTATTGCTACAGCTAACTCGGATGGTGACTCAGGTGGGACAACAATACCGCCACCACTTTTTTTAATTGCACTTGCCGCAGTTCCAGTAGCAGGAACACTTCCTAATATTGGACGACCACTGGCTAACAACAGGGGGATTTTAGAAGGCATATTGAAGTTTACTACATTGCGCTTTTGGACTACCAAACCTACATCTGCTGCCGCTAACAGTGAGGGGAGTTCGGAACGCGGCTGCAATGGTACAAGTAAAACGTTTGTTGCTCCACACGCAATACAATCTAAGCGCAAACTCTCTAATGCTTTTGTTTCCCCTGCGATCGCAAACACGATTTCTGGAATATGACTTAATTTTGCTGCGGCTTTGATGACTGTTTCTAAACCTTGGGTGAGAGCGATGTTCCCGGAGTATAGTACGACAAATTTCCCTTCTAATTGATAGGCTGAACGAAAGTTATTGTTCTCACGAGGCTGGGGGCTGATAAAATTTACATCTACCCAATTGGGAATACAAACCATTTTTTCGGCTGGCACTCCTTTTTGTATTAAGTTTTTTACAAATCCATCCGCAATTACACTGATGCTCTTTGCACTACGGTAGGCAAACTTTTCTAAGGCTTCAAAAGCACGAATAATAAATTGATTTTTAATTAGCCCCACGCTCACGGCGGCTTCTGGAAGGATATCTTGGACGTTCAGCACCACCGGGCAGTTGTATAAGCGACCGAGGAGAGCTGCTGGGATGGATACCAGTAACGGTGGCACTGTGAGTAAAATCACATCCGGTCGTGGTCCGTTGAGAGCTTGTGGTAAGCTCGTGAACACGAAACTTAACTCCAGTAGCAGCCGATCTATCAAGTTGGGTTTAGACTTGATCCGCAGATAGCTGCGCTGAACGGTGACGCCATTTTTTTGTTCTGTAACGTACCACTTGCCGCGATAAGAGTTGTAAATCTGGCGCTGAGGATAGTTGGGCATACCTGTAATTACCCGTACTTCATGACCTCGTGCCACCAGTCCTTCTGCCATTTCAGTTATTAATGGAGCGATTCCAATTGGTTCTGGATCGTAATTATAGGAATAAATCAGAATACGCATTATCTATTTGTTCTTTTCCTGATTAAATCACCTTGAGAGTATTAGCTTTCTGTTTTTCCATGCTTTTACTTAGTAATAAAAACACTTTATACGTGAGCGTTCTAACAAGGTATGTTTCCCTAAAAGGTAGTGCATTCACTATATATTGTGGTGTATAGATATCAAAACTGTGTTTCAGTCAAATGAAGTTACAGTAAAGATTTGTATATATATCGTTGAAATTGGTAGTTGTCTGACTACGCAAAAACAAGCTCTCATCATAGCGTTCCTAACGAGAAACCCGGTTTCTGGTATCATGAATGTTCTCAAAACTCCGACCTCAGATTGCTGTAGCAGAAATTGGACTTTAGATCGACGGCGATTTTTGCTGTTCAAGTATAGATTTGAAACACAATGTCCAATCATTTTACTCTTTGTTATGAAACCCTATGCGCGGTTCATGCTGTTTTTGATCATACTTACCACAGCAGTAGCTTGTAATCAAACTCGCGCTTCCATAGAACAACCTTTACCTCAAGCTTCTATTCAACTGGTACAAAATCCGGCACAGTCGAAAAATATTGTCCGTACTGAACCACTTTCACCCACACCTATCCGTATCAATCTCAGTAATTTACCAAAACCCTTCGCCTCTGACAGTGCCTCAAAATCACCTCAAGTCGTGGCAGTACCAGCCAACCCAACACTGCACGTGCCTTCTGGCTTTGTCGTCAACGTCTATGCCGACGGAATGGAAGCTCCTCGCTGGTTAGCATTGACACCGAACGGGGATGTGTTAGTGACAGAAACTAAGCAAAACCGTATTCGCCTACTCCGTGACACTAATGCTGATGGCGTGGCTGATGTCAAAAAGACATTTGCGAGTGCAGCAAATGGGTTGGATATTCCCTTTGGGATGGCTTTTTCAGGTAATTCCTTCTTTTTGGGCAACACTGATGCCGTTATCCGCTTTCCTTATACAAAAGGTCAACAGCAACTCACTGGTACCGGACAAAAAATTACCGATCTTCCTGGTGGCGGCTATCATCAACACTGGACACGCAATGTCGTTGTCTCACCGGATAGCAAAAAGCTCTACGTTTCCATTGGTTCCCAAGCAAACGTTGATGAAGAACCGCTACCACGAGCTTCTGTACAAGTGATGAATCAGGATGGTTCTCAGAGAGAGACTTTTGCATCCGGCTTGCGTAACCCAGTCGGTTTAGATTTTTACCCACAGACTCAGGAACTTTACGCAACTGTCAATGAACGAGACGAGCTAGGCGACGATCTTGTACCAGACTACTTCACACGCCTTCGTCAAGGGGAGTTTTATGGTTGGCCTTATGCTTACCTAGCACCGAACAATCTTGATCCGCGTGAACAGACGAATGGCAAAAGTAAACGTCCTGATTTAGCATCTCGTACCCGTACACCCGACGTACTATTTCAAGCACATTCAGCCGCATTGGGATTGGGATTTTATCACGGTCAAACGTTTCCTGAAAAATATCGGAACGGTGCTTTTGTTGCCTTTCGTGGCTCTTGGAACCGCGATCACGGCACTGGCTATAAAATTGTTTTTGTTCCTTTTGATACTAAAGGGCAACCGCAAGGATACTATGAAGACTTCCTGACTGGATTCGTGTTAGATCCGACTGTACCAACCACTTGGGCACGTCCTGTTGGCTTGCTCGTCTTACCCGATGGCAGTCTTTTATTTACCGATGAAGCTAATAACCGAATTTATCGAATTCAGTATAGTCGGAGTTAGTCGTTATTGGTAATTTTTGACAACTAATCACTAACAACCTTCATCAAAACCACCCCTCTTTTTCCAGGGTTTCAATCAACTGAAGTCCCCGAGGATCTCCCACTCGTAAAATTGCAGCTTTTGCGTCTTCCCGTACCCCTAAGTCTTTATCTTCGGCAAAAGCTTGAATCAAAGCATCTAGGGCGGTGGCATAAACGACGTTAGAGGGCAGTTCGCGGCACAATTGTCCAATTGCCCAAGCACAATTACTCCGCACTGCAGATACATCGTCTTTTACCAAGGCTTCAATTAAAGGTGGTATGGCTCCGACAACAGCTTCATAACCTAATTCTGCCATCCGTGCTAAGGCGCTTGCTGCCCATAAACGGACTGCGGAAATATCGGTTCTTAAAGCGTCTGCTAGAGGTGCCAAACATCGGCGATCGTGACAGTTTCCCAATGCCCAAACTATTCCTTTGCGTACATAGCCATTCCAATCTCGATTCAATTGGTCAATTAATGGCTGCACGGCATCTGGGCTGGGATTGTGTCCGATACCATATGCCGCACTCACCCTTACCAATGGGCAAGTATCAGTTAACAACTGAATCAAGTGGGGAGTTGCTCTGGCATCCTCAATATCGCAAAAAGCACGTGACGCCAGCATTCTCTGCTGCGGTTCGGCATGTTCCAATAAAGCTAGCATCGCCTCTGGATTGGGCTTTGGCTCCTCTGATTCAGCAGTGAGAGGCTCTAAGCGATCTAGAGGGCTTTCTAGTTCTACTTCGACATCAAGTAACATTAGCTCGTCTTCGTCATACATATTTTATACCAATCCCTTATAGGGATTAACATATTAATACCGCTAAGCGGAATTTTAAATTTAAAACTTAAAAAGCTTGCATTGCTCGCTTTCTAGCAATTCCAAATGGTTGCTTTATTTCCGCGCCCCATGTACTAACCCCCTGTGCCAAATTATAAGTATAAACCAGTTTATTTGTCGGTATGAAGAGATTTTACCATCCACAGGGACTGGGTTTGATAACCTTGATGATTGTAAAGATTTAATGCGGCAGTGTTGGACTCAAACACTTGCAACCCAATCTGGCGATCGCCCCTGCAAGTTGCCCAATTTTCTACATATCGCATCAAAGCTGTACCAATACCCCGCCGTCGATGTTCTGGCACAACGTAAAGTAAAAAGATGTTCGCATGGCGATCGCCAAATACTTGATCTATAACGTTCCCTACCCAGAGACAGGCAATTGGGGGAGTGGGGAGTGGGAGAGTTGATATTGATGATGTTGCTCCCCCCTCTTCCTCTACCCACCATAAGGGGGTTTCTGTGGATAAGTATTGCTCAACTGTATGTACCAGATGAGGTAAATCGTGCTTTTGTGAGATTTGCTGGTAAGTTCGCTGCATAAATTTTACCAGCAACGCCCGATCTAAAGTCGAGCCACGGCGAATACAGTATCCCGGTAATAGTTGTTCAGCCAATTTGGAAATTATTGAATAAGGAGAATTGTTGTTTGACGAAAATCCATAAATTCTAATACACTAGTACAACAAGGCAAAAGTCACTCATTCAAAAGTCAAAAGAAAGAACACTTATTTTATAAGCTTTTTACCTATTTCAGATGGGTGGGTTATTTCCGCCGCTCTGTACTAGGAAGTTAATTCAAATTTATGTTAACAATTAACATTCCTACCGTCAAAATTGAAAGTTGCTTCGATAGGTGCGGGTGCTGACATATCAGAAGGTAAAAATATCCTGGCACTGACGGCTACAAGGGCAATTAAAAAGATAATTACTACTAACAAAGGGGCGATGTACTGACGAAATATTGCCATTTTTAGATTGTAAGTTTAGGAGGAGTGTAATTGGGAAAAAGCATGTATATTTGTAAAGCTTTCTCAGTTTATTCTAACCCTAAATTGAGATCCCCGACTTCTTTGAGAAGTCGGGGATCTGTGTCTTTTGGGATTGCTTCGGTGCTGATAGTTCAGAAATTACCAGCGATCGCTCTCTACATCAGCAATCACTCTTTCCCAATACCAATTCTCTGGCATCCCAGGAGTCTCGTGCTTTGCCTGCTTGATTAAGCGTTCAACAGCGCCCGTATCACCATCCAAAATAGCAATAAGCCTGTTTTGGAGACGGATATCAGCGACAGACTCTTCTGCTCGAACTGAAGTGCCTCCCTGTAATGATACAGACTGCTGTTTCCTAAACTCCCAAAATAAAACATAGTAAAGTGTACCAAAAATCACAATCAGACTAATCGTTCCTAGAAAAGTTAGGAAGTTAGGGATGAGATAGCCAAGAACTAACTGGGAGAGAACATAGCCAAGTAAAACCCCAGTGATCAAAAGAATAACTGTTGCTATAGAAATGATTACTTTTTGCCCCATAAATCCTATTCCTCATCATCAAGTCCTGGTCTTGGAATTCCTGCTGGTTGGGGGTTCCAAGGAGCAAACATTGGCAAAAGCAGCAATCCAGGTAAAGCGGCAATTGCCGTTAGGAGAAAGAACCAAGACCAACCAGTGGCTTCTGCCCATGTACCTGCGGGTGCGGTGAGAATATCTCGACTAAAAGCTTGCAAACTCGACAGTAAGGCGAACTGAGTCGCGGAAAAGCCTTGACTGCAAAGACTCATCAAAAACACGACAAAAGCAATTGATTCTAAGCCATAACATAAATTTTCAATATTAATGGCTAATAGCATCAAAGGGAAATTTTTCCCTACCACTGCCAAAGCGAAGTACGATAAGTTGCCGACAGCTTGAAGTATGGCAAATATCCAAAGAGAGCGATTAATGCCGATTTTGGCTATCACTGCTCCTCCTACCAATGAACCAACAATCACGGCAAAAATTCCCAATGCGTTTGGGAATGCCAAGTCTTGTTCGGTGAAATGCAGCCCCTTCGCTAATAGAAATGGGATAGAAACATTCTTCAGCAAGGAATCTCCCAACTTGTAAATCACGATAAACAGCAGGATAAGAATCGCTTGCACGGAACCATGACGTTGAAAAAAATCAATAAAGGGTAATGTTACGGCACCATATAAAGTTTGAGGAGGGCGATCGCGCAGAGGTGGCTCTGGTGCCAATATAGTACTGACTACACCGACTAACATCAGCAACGACATGAACAAGTAAACACCTTGCCAAGGCATTATGCTTGCTAGAAACAGGGCTAAAGAAAAGGTTGTCAGAATGGCTATACGATAACCTATCAGGTAAACGGACGTCCCTGGACCTCTTTCTCGTTCTTCTAATACATCGGTGCGGTAGGCATCAACTACAATGTCTTGACTAGCGCTTAAAAAAGTAACTATAAAAGCAATTACCGCTAAGACTTGCACCCCCTGAGATGGTCTTTGTGAAGCCATCAACGCGATCATGAGCAATAGTGCGACTTGTGTGATCACCAACCAGCCACGACGACGACCTAAAAACGGCGGGACATATCGATCTACTACAGGAGACCAGAGAAATTTTAAGGAGTACGGTAACTTTACCAGACTAAAAAGACCAATGGCACCTAGGCTAATTCCTTCTTTAGTCAACCAAGCTTGTAATGTCTGACCGGTCAGATACAACGGCAAACCGGATGAAAACCCTAGAAATAACAAAGCTATTGTCTTGCGGCTACTAAAGATCTTTAGCAGCGATGAATTGTCTTTCACGGTGTTTTAACGTTCCTCCTCTAGTCAATTTCAGTGAAAGCGGTTCTTATACAGATAGTCCATAATCTACTGAATTTAAAGTCTTATACATAAGTAGTATGAGAGCGATCAGCTAAAAGCTGACACCGCACTTTTGTCTGATAACCCAAGTTGCTAGAAGCGACATATGTGGTAAGTGGGAAAAAGGGCATTGGGAAAGAAATCATTATCTTCCCATGACCAGCACGCATCTATAATTAGGGATTGAAATATCTTGCCACAGATGGTATGCAATTTCATGCCAAGACGCCAAGTTGCGTAGATCCATTGAGCTTTTTTCGCTTTCCTTCATGAGTAGTGGCACTTAGTTAACTTTTATTAACTGGATAAATCTGATGTCCTCTGATTTCCACCCCGTATTCAATGAGGCATTTTTTCCAACCTTCAAGAGTGCCAATGTCGCTTTTGTGCTTAAGCAGTCCTAATTCGTGTTCAAGTTGGGTAAGTTGAGCAAATTCTTCATAATGTGGGTAGCTAGGAGTGACAAATGTCTCTTTGCGATGCAAGACTGGTGGATTTGCTCTGGTTTCGTAGTCTCGGTGAGTGACACCTAAAGATTTTAAATCAATAGTTATACTTGCTTTTAATGCCGGATGGGGGTCAGCGTCGAATTCTGGGTAAAATAGGTAGGATATTCGCGGTTCGTCAGTATAGAACTTGATTAATGTTGCTCCATCCACACGCCCAATGGTACGGCTTGCACAACCTTCATAAATTCGCAGCAAGGGATTGAGTTCGCATAGTGCGGAAACATGAACGTAAAGTGCGCTGCGGGTGTGTTTGCCAACTTTACTTTGAGAGCAAGCTGTTTGAACGACTTGAGGTTTGCCCAAACTAAAAAGCTTGGCATCCGCGACACCGCATGCTTCCTCGTAACTCCCAAAAAAGGCTTTGATATCGTAGCGCATTTCTGGTGCTAGCTTGTGCCATGCAGGACGTTGGTCGAAGTGGGTGAGAGCAAGATAAACTTGAATGTCAAGAGAACGACGGTAGGCGATCGCATCCCATTCGGCTTCGTCAGTCGCTTGCAACACCACGGTAAAAGCACGGCGGTAGTTACTAAATTCGCTCAGGAGATCCTGTTCGTTCTCCAATTCACCTTTCACCGGAAGTCTTCCCCGTTTGGTAAAAAATGACATCAGTGGTTCAAGCTTCTCCTGATAATCCTCAAACCGCTTAGTGGGGATACGGACTCTCGGTGTATAAGCTTTGGAAGAAAAGCGGAGAGCTTTATATACCTCTTTTTCGGAGCCTGAACGAAAAACAAAATAGACACCTAGTGCCACTGGTACTGCATCGACATTTAGGACTTCATCAATGTAACTTTTCAGTTCCTCTTGTGCGTAATATTTCTGAAAGGTATGACGACAAGTCACGATGCCATCGCCATAGGCTATTTGAGTCTTGCTAGGGGCGTTGATCAGCACTTGGGCAGAGACAATTAAGACTCGGTGGGTGAGTTCCCAGGCTTGAATCAAACTCTGGCGGCGTTCCTCTTGATCTTCAATCACGTTGAGGACATAGCCCAAGTTAACCACATCAGCAGGGATACGTGGGTACTCAGGACGGTAATATGGGTCCCAACCCGTACTGGTATAGCCTAAGTTGGCAACTCGGGCTACATCGCCACCATGTCCGCAACCGTAATCAAAAAACGTGGTATCTTGAGTTAGAATTGCATAGTCTATTGCCAATCGCACGGGTCGAGATAAGTCAGTGCGAAAAATGGCAGCTCTATGGCGTTCTATTTCTACAGCTTCTGACATAACTAATAGAAAGTTTTACAAATTGTCTCACAGAGTGCTGTACCTTCACGTACATTTGTAGCTAAGTACTGTATTTCATGAATTCGTATCATAAAAAAGGCTTGTAGTTGTGCAGAGAGCGCTAAAGCGCAACTACGAACATAACGCTATGAATTTATGCAATTTTGTAACTAAGTACAAAGTAAAAATTTGTGAGGGTAGCGATGCCCTTGGCAACGGCTGAAGCCGTATCGCCCTTAACCCTAATCATAAGACTTAAATTTATGGATTTTTTATCGGGAGTACCTACTGATCACCTGCAATTGTCTTCATCTACATTGACACCATTATTAAACGCGGACAATGCGTCTGAGCCAATTGGTGGTGGAAACCTGTCTGGTGTCAGCAAGATGATTACAGTCAACAGTACAGCCGATGCGGTGGACAACAGTGATGGGGTAACTACCCTGCGTGAAGCGATCAACTTTGCCAATGCTGATACAACAGAGGATGCGATCATATTTGACTCCTCAGTGTTTGCCACTCCACAGACGATCAGCTTAAGCTTAGGAGAACTGAACATCACTCACAACTTGAGTATCATTGCCCCAAGAGACTCGTCTACAGGTGAGGACTTACTCACGATTAGTGGCAACAATGCCTCACGAGTGTTTGAGATTGGCACGGCAGCGACAGTAACCCTCTCCGGATTAATTATTGCCAACGCTAAGGTGTCTGATAGCAATGGTGGTGGTACTCTAACCATCAGTAACAGTACCGTTAATGAAAACTCAACAACAGATAGCACTAACGGTAGTTCCTCTAATTTGCCTGAGTTGATTCTTAGTGGAGGTGGCATTTTTAACAGTGGCATCTTGACACTGCTGTTCACTACCATAACTGGCAACCAAGCCGCTGATGGTGGAGGTGTATTTAACGATGATGTTGCTTCTACGACTGTACGGGACACAATTATTGCTTCTAACCTCAATAGTACAGGTGGTAACAACCCTGAGGTTTTTGGCGACTTCACCAGCTTGGGTTATAACTTGATTGGTGACGCCACGGGCAGTACCGGATTTAATAGCACAGGAGACATCGTCGGTACCAGTGATAACCCGATTGATCCACGCTTAGATGCCTTACTTTTCAATAGTACTCCTACAGCAACTCTTGCTCTGCTGCCAGACAGTCCGGCTATTGATGCAGGCGATCCCAGTGTACTAGCAACTGACCCCACAACTGACCAACGTGGTCAACCCCGAGTCAGTGGGATGCTACCAGATATTGGGGCTTTTGAATTCTCTCAAGCTTGATAGATTGCTCATGTTTACTCGCGAATCGGTGTAAGATTACCTATTTTCTTTATCTTCTTTGTTGACTTCCTTGGCTCAAGAGCGGCTCTTGAGAGAGGGCGAAAGTGTATGAGATACAACACCAGAACCACTATATTAACTAAGGTTATTGATCATGAGACTGTAATCACTGAATTTTTCCTTGGTTAAAGATATGCTTAAGGATAAGTTTGTTACTTGTGAGAGCGTAGAAGTTTTCTCACCATTGGTAACGCTTCAAGGGGAGTAATCATGGCTCATAATCACGGTCATAGTCACGGACACGACCACGGTGGCAGTAATTACAACCGTGCTTTCATGATCAGCGTCGCGCTCAATACGGGGCTTGTCATCATTGAAGCAATTTATGGCATTGTTGCCAACTCCCTAGCACTACTTGCTGATGCAGGTCACAATCTTAGTGATGTTTTGGGTTTGCTACTCGCTTGGGGAGCAAGCATCCTCGCTCGTCGCAGACCAACACCACGCCGCACCTACGGGTTGCGTCGCTCTTCAATTTTGGCTGCGCTTTTAAACGCCGCCTTTCTCCTAATTATTTCCGGCGGTATTGGTTGGGAAGCAATCCTACGATTTCGTGAACCTGCTCCGGTAGCAGGGGGAACGGTAATTGTAGTAGCAGTTATAGGAATTGCTATTAACACGATAAGTGCCTTGATGTTTCTATCAGGGCGTAAGAGTGACTTGAATATTAGAAGCGCATTCCTACATCTAGTTGCAGATGCTGCGGTATCAGTAGGAGTTGTTCTAGCTGGCATTGCAATTATTGCCACTGGCTGGCTGTGGTTCGATCCTGCGGTGAGTTTAATTGTCACTGTAGTGATTGTAGCTGGCACCTGGCAATTGTTCCAAGAATCTCTCAACTTGGTAACGGATGCTGTACCAGCAGGTATTGAACCGCTTGCAGTTCGTACGTACTTGGCGGAACTCCCTGGTGTGAGTAGTGTTCATGACTTGCATATTTGGGCAATGAGTACCACTGATACAGCACTTACGGTTCACTTGGTTATACCTATAGGACATCCCGGCGATGCTTTTTTCACACAGGTAAATCGAGAACTTCACGACAATTTCGGTATTGAACATACCACAATCCAAATAGAAACTGGCGATCCGAATTATCCATGTCCTCTTGCTCAAAAAAATGAAAATGTTGTTTAAAGGTGATGTGGGGTAACAAATTATTTGTTGTCTCACTCCTTTTAGTAATCGAAAGTTTCGTTCTAAAAAGCCACAACACAGAAGTACTGGACAACGAGTCAAAGCTCTCAAATTTCACATCACTAATCAGCCGAGTAGCCTTAACTGAAGCGTCTTGCCCCATACAATCTCGAATATCCGCTCGAATTTTCGTTCTTGCACTGCCCATGCTAGGAACAGAGTTGAATTAAATCCTCAATCTTCTTGATATTTGGATCGCCAGCTAAATAACCAATACCACGATGCAGGTGGAGGCGAAATTGTGTCGCTAGGGTTTCTTTGTCAGTACTGTAGCCATCATTGTAGCAGCGTTGCTTGAGGGCGAGGAGTAAAATATCAGACATTTCACCGCCAAATACGCGCCACGTCATCTCAACGTTGCTATCAGTAAGTATTGGTACTGGAGATGGAGGTGTTGGTTCGGCTAAAGAACGGCAAAACCCCCAACGACACAAGATATTCCATTGGTCAATTTTGGTATTGCGTCTAAGTTTGAGAAGTTGGTCTTTGGCTGTTTGGGAGAGTTTGATACGATCTATAGGTGGTTCCATATTTTTTAGTTAGAAAAGGCAATCGTGAATTCATGAGAGAGGGTTTTAACTAACTTTATTTTTCTTTACATACTTAGATTTGTTTGTGCTTTTCTATTTAGCTAAATGCTTGTGTCTTTTTTGCCTTGAGTGATTATTTATGACTTTATCACCTCAGTTATCCTCAAACCTTTCTTTAGAAGAGTTGTTAGAATTACCCGAAACAAAACCAGCAAGCGAGTATATTAACGGTCAAATTTATCAGAAACTGATGCCGCAGGGGAAACATAGTAGAATTCAAACTCGTTTGTCAACCGCTATTAATGAGGTGGGTGAACTACAGCAAAAAGCTTTCTTCTTTGACTGAGTTACGCTGCACATTTGGAGGACGGTCGTTAGTTCCTGATATTGCCGTATTTGAGTGGTCACGTATTCCAACTGATGAGGATGGAGAGATTGCGAATAGATTTAATAGCTTCCCTGATTGGACGATTGAAATCCTCTCTCCAGATCAATCTCCTAACCGGATCATTAGTAAAATTATTTTCTGTATTAACCACGGAACAAAACTAGGTTGGTTCACTGATCCCAATGATAAATCAGTGATGGTATTTCAACCAGGTCAATTACCAGAAGTGAAATATAATAACGATAGATTACCTGTTCTTGATGTCTTGCCTAATTGGCAGGTACAAGTAGCAGATATATTTGGTTGGCTGAAAGTTAAATAGGTTTCTCTGCTATGCTCATGATTTTATCTCTGATACATATAAGCGAAATGGGCTCTTGAGTACTCATGACTGCGTGCAATTTAAAAGTACAGCCACTGAACTATGGAATTCCTTGTTCTGTCGCTCAAACCTTCGCCCAATAACTCTTGTAATGAGAAAGCTATGCAAGTCCAACTCAAACAAATCATCGTTCCTCCAGGTCAGCAACTCCTCATGACTGATGTCAGTTGGTTAATGTATGAACAATTGTTAGAAGAGTTGGGGGAAAAACGGGGTTCGCGGATTAATTACAGTGGGGGAATCTTAGAAATCATGGTGCCCTTACCCGAACATGAAGATGATAAAGCGATAATTGCTGACTTTGTGAAGGTGCTTCTTGAAGAACTTGACATTGAATTTAGAAGCTTAGGGTCAACAACTTTTAAAAGTAAAATCATGAAGCAAGGTATAGAAGCCGATGACTGTTTCTATATCGAAAACGAAATAGCAGTTAGGGGTAAAAAGCGCATTGATTTAACTTTAGACCCTCCACCAGATTTAGCCCTTGAAATTGACATCACTTCCCGAACTCGATTCGATAACTACGAAGTATTAGGCGTTAAAGAACTATGGCGATTTAACGGAACGCAACTAGAAATTAACGTGCTGCGATCAGGTCAATATGTCCAGGTGAATGAAAGTCCTCATTTTCCTGATTTCCCCTTAATTGAGGTAATTCCGCAGGAGCTAGAACGCAGTAAAATAGAAGGGAGAAATAAAACAATGAAAGCGTTTCGTGCTTGGGTGAGGGCAAGGATGAAAGAAAGATAGGGCATCGATATCCCTACCTTCTCTCCCAGCCGGAATAAGTTGGCAAAAAAGTCAAGTCTATAGCTTTGTTTGTTTGTTTCCAACTAATCCGATTTAACCCAATCGGTAGGGTTTTATGGCTTCATGATATACTTCTTCAATTATTTGAATGTTTCCAACTAATCCGATTTAACCCAATCGGTAGGGTTCTTTAGTAGATGAAGGAAAAATGCCGCCTTATATGTTTCCAACTAATCCGATTTAACCCAATCGGTAGGGCCTGGGGTCACCTACAACAACGCGCTCAATCTCTCGTTTCCAACTAATCCGATTTAACCCAATCGGTAGGGACATTAAACAGTGGTAATAAAAAGGAAGATATTAGATTACAAATAATCCGATATAACACAAAACGTACGGAACGCTAA
>CALMVQ010000318.1 GCA_937873135.1 uncultured Scytonema sp.
GAAACCGTTTTTTCTTTTTCTTTATGAGTGCCTTTTAACTTTTAACTTTTGCCTTTTTCCGTACTCTGCACTCCCTCATTTAAAGTAACAGCTAATTTATCCGCAATTCCTGCAATCCAGTTTTCATCTTGCTTCGTATAACTTCGAGGAGCATTTGCTCCTAAAATCAGCACACCTTGCTTGCCAATTGGTTGACAAATTACTCCTTGAGTGTTTTCTGGCACATAATCAAATTCAATTCGTCCCGGATATACTTTCAGATCAACTAAATAAATCGGCTTTTGTTTTTCTAGTACCCGGTTTAAAATTGGTCCCGGTACAACTTCTGATTTGGCACCGAGAATGCCGCGACGTAACAAAACTTTACCTGAATGAAACACGACAAGCGATCGCGTAACTGTATTCGTTAATAATAAATGCGATGCCCAAGCTAGTTCAATTTTTATAGCTTCTGGCAAGTCAGGGGCAAGCACGAAACCTTCAACTCCTGTTAGTTGTACAGCATCAGGCAATCGTGGCTGTACTTGCTGCCATATTAAACCTGTCAAAATTAATACTGCACTCAAAATCACACCCAATGCATCCCCACGTGCTTGGGAGTCAGTTATCGCTGGTGTGAGCAACCGATTTATCAGTAAAAGGATTGCTCCCAAAGTGCCAACAACGAGTGGTAGACGCCGTAAAACTCGATTGGTATCAGTTTTAGCCATACATTTTAGAACAGTGAGGAGTTATGAATTCACTCCCCCCTCGTATACGGGCGGGTTTGGGAAGAGAAGAGTGAGGAGTGAAAATATGCACCTGAATTAAACCCGCCCCTACTCACTCCTCTCCTGGTTCAATAATCCGTTGAAATAAATATCCTGTCCCTCTTGCAGTCAGAATCAATTCCGGGTTACTGGGATCGTCCTCCAACTTTGCTCGCAGACGAGATATATGTACATCTACGACACGGGTATCGACATGGCGTTCGGGTGTGTAGCCCCACACCTCTTGCAAAATCTCCGAACGGGAAAAAGCTTCTCCAGAACGGCTGACAAGCAACTCCAGCAAGCTAAACTCCATACCCGTTAACCGAATACGTTCATCACCCTTATAAACTTGCCGCTTGTTTGTATCAATTTTAATACTGCTGACGTGAATGACTCCCGAACTGGGAATACCAGAAGCGCCAGTTTTGTCTACTCGTCGTAGTACTGAACGAATACGGGCTTCCAACTCTTTAGGGGAAAAGGGTTTAACTACGTAATCATCAGCACCCAATTCCAGACCAGTAATGCGATCGGCAACGTCCCCTAAGGCTGTTAACATAATAATAGGGACATCTGATTCCTTTCGTAACTCCTGACACACGCCATAGCCGTCTAGCTTTGGCATCATCACATCCAAAACGACCAAATCAGGCTCAGCTTTGCGAAAAGTATCCAAAGCTTCCTCTCCATCGCCAGCTGTGACTACATCATAGCCAATCATTGAAAGGCGCGTTTCCAAAATTCGACGAATGCTGGCTTCATCGTCTACCACCAGAATTTTTTCTTTATGGCTTTCCAATTTTATCAACGCTCCTTAACTGAAATTTTTCCTGATTAACTTTTACTACCATATTATTAAGATATCATTCCACAAATTAATTGGGAAAAACATACATCTACTGTCATGATTGGATTTCGGTTTGTTTGAAGAATTAAGTAAAAATTAAGATTAATTAATAACATTAAGAATGGCAAAGCCAAAAACCTCTTACGTTTGTAACGAATGTGGAGCCGAATCGCCCCAATGGTTCGGTAAGTGTCCAGCTTGCGGCACCTACAATTCTCTAGAAGAACAGCTTGCCATCCAATCATCTACAGATATACCATCTCGAGGCGTGGGTAGTTGGCACGCCCAGCAAACCAACGGCAAAGCTCCAAGTAAACCAGCCAAGGCTCGTGCTTCTCTGACTTTTGACCAAATTAGCGATCGCCAGGTGACTCGCTGGGCTTCTGGCTATGGCGAACTGGATCGCGTACTAGGCGGGGGAGTCGTACCGGGTTCTATGGTGCTGATTGGCGGCGATCCGGGTATCGGCAAATCTACTTTATTATTGCAAGTATCAAATGAGTTGGCGCAGAGATACCGTATCCTTTATATTTCTGGAGAAGAATCAGGACAACAGGTAAAGTTGAGAGCTTCTCGCTTAGGCGTGGCGAAACGAGTGGAAGTCGTAGAAAATGAGAGTGTTGAAGTAGTCAAAGAAACACTACTTGCCCAAACAGCGGAAACTCAAGGGGCTGATTTATATGTATTACCTGAGACAGATTTAGAAGAAATTCTACGGGAAATTGACTCATTGAAACCGAATGTTGCAGTGATTGACAGTATTCAAACAGTATTCTTTCCTGCCCTCACGTCTGCTCCCGGTTCGGTGGCACAGGTAAGGGAATGCACGGCAGCTTTAATGAAGGTGGCGAAGCACGAAGATATCACCATGTTAATTGTGGGACACGTCACCAAAGAAGGCGCAATTGCTGGACCAAAAGTGTTGGAACACTTAGTAGATACAGTATTGTATTTTGAAGGCGATCGCTTTGCCTCCCATCGATTATTACGGACAGTCAAAAACCGTTTCGGAGCCACTCACGAAATCGGTATTTTTGAAATGGTGGATAACGGATTACGAGAAGTCCCCAACCCCTCCGAGTTATTTTTAGGTAACCGTGATGAACCAGCCCCCGGTACTGCCATTGTCGTCGCCTGCGAAGGAACTCGTCCCATTGTTGTCGAGTTACAGGCTTTGGTGAGTCCTACCAGTTATACCTCACCGCGTCGTTCAACGACAGGTGTAGACTACAACCGCCTTGTGCAAATACTGGCAGTTTTAGAAAAAAGGGTAGGTATTCCCATGTCAAAATTAGATTCCTACGTCGCTTCCGCAGGTGGGTTGAGTGTAGATGAACCAGCAGTGGATTTGGGCATCGCGATCGCCATTGTTGCCAGTTTCCGCGATCGGATTGTCGATCCTGGCACCGTGTTGATTGGAGAAGTTGGGTTGGGGGGACAAGTCCGTTCCGTTTCACAAATGGAATTGCGGTTAAAAGAAGCCGCAAAACTGGGATTCAAACGAGCGATTGTGCCTAAGGGGCAAAAATATCCTAACCTTGATATCGAGATTTTACCCGTGTCAAAAGTGATTGATGCCATTATTGCAGCAATACCGCATCAAACTCTCGAAGAAAGTGATTTAGAAGCAGACGAGGAATCTACTCCTCTAACTCCTCTCCTTTCTCCTGAAAGCACTGACTTAAGTGAAGGTGAAAATCCACCTTTTTAAAAATTGAAAGGAAACCTGATTATGATTGCTACTGCGACTCGAGATTACCAAATAACTTGGGAAAAATTACCTGATGATTATGTACTACCAGATGCACCAGTGGATAATATTAACCAACCTCCTCTTGCCGCCGCTTTAACTGAAAGTCTGGAAGTCACTGGTAGATTACCCGAAAATACCTTGACTCCCACAAATTACGGCATCTGCGCCACTATGAACGGCAAAATTGTTGTTAAAGCTCCCGATTGGGCATATGTACCTAATATCCGCGTTACACGAGAAGAGGTGAAACGTAGTTATACGCCACAATTACAGGGAGATATGCCAGTGATTGTGATGGAATTTATTTCCGATACTGATGGTACGGAGTACTCTGTCAAACCAACCTATCCACCGGGAAAATGGTTTTACTATGAGCGTATTTTAAAAGTACCCAACTACGTCATCTTTGAACCCGATACAGGTAATCTCGAAGTTTATCGATTGGATAACGCCGGACAGTATTTATTGCAAGCACCTGAGGAAAACAACCGCTACTGGATAGCTGAAATGAATCTCTCCCTCGGCTTTTGGCAAGGAACTCGTGAAAACCGCACAGGATACTGGTTACGGTGGTGGGATGAACAAGGACAGATGCTCCTCTGGGGTTCTGAATTAGCCGAGCAACAACGGCAACGTGCTGATAAACTTGCCGCACAACTACGAGCAGCTGGTATAGAACCAGAAGTTTGATATCATGTTTGCTCTTTGTACAAGTCATTCTATCAACCCACCATAGAAAAGCTGGGCTTTACGTCTCCAAACCACATGCGGGGAGGATTTTAATACTATTTCACCAGATTCCTGATATAAAATGATGTCCATCAAATCACTCACAATAAAAGAACCTCACCCCCAACCCCTCCCCGCTTGCAGAGAGGGGAGACAAAGCACAGCAAGGAGCGGGGTGGGGTTCTGACAAAATTAAGGTTAATTTACCGGACATGATATAATTGATTGCTCTTACCAGATGTGTTCATCCTATTTGCTCATTTGCAGTCACCTTAAAATCAAATGATTTGAGGAGTGAGGGTTTCTTTGGCAATATGAACGAGAACGTAAGCATTCAGCCCGTAATTTCAAGCTTGAAGTGCCGTGCATTATTTGTAAGGGTTAGGTGGTATGTATGAAGGGTTATACAATGCGTGTTCCTTCGCTGACCAATGACAGTGCTAATAACTGAATGCTTACACTGATCACTACTTAACCGAACTATATATGATACATTTCAATGAATTACGAAACTGCTCGCAAATTCCTTATTGACCAAACAATCATCACCGAGGACAATCCAGATGCCCTGTTAATGCGTCTACAGCAGGCTACTCCACCAGTCCCAGGTCAAATCACCTCAATTTTATTGGCTTTGAAAGTGGTGTTTGAAGGTCTTAAAGATGCTACTACTGTAGAACGAGAACTGGCTTACGCTTTGTACCAGTTAAGTATAAAAGCCCAACAACTGTTTGTCGCGGGGCATAAAGCTGGAGTAAATTGGCCGCCACTTCTGAAAGAAGATTTGTTAAGAATTGCGATCGCAACTGAAAGTATCTTTTCTGGTAATTGGCAAAATTTACACTAATTGTTATTAATAAACAAAAAGACTGAAAGCTGAAATCTGATTATCACTTCAAACCATTGCCCATTCTTTGAAGAGTGAGTAACAAGGTTATTTGCTTGATTTTTTAATTCCCTTAGGAAAACTTTCATAACTCTCATATAAACGAAATTTTCAGAAAACGATCATCAGGGTGAGAGAGATCGCTCTTCTATGGAGAATTTTCCATAGGTTAGTAGTTTTTGGAAGCAATGTCCGCAAGTTTTGAGTGTAAGAGTTTCGCTTGTTTCTTAGTCAACCCTGTTATGGGTGAATGTCCATCTGCGTTTTTGTCGTCAATCTCTAAGGGCACTGGACAGAAAAAATTATCCCATAGAGAAATAAACGCGTGCATTACGCACACGAGTCTATACCCCCTGATCTGAATCCTGACGTTTTTCCTGATTTCAGTAGATTCTCCGTGCAGACAGAGCAAGGATGTTTTTTCAGTAAACCGTTTGTCAGTAAAATTTTTGGCTAACACAGAAGGCTAAGAGAGGCGATTATTTAAGGCAGAGGGATAGCATAAATCATAAAATGGCAAAAGCTGTGTGCTAGCCAAAAATGCCTGAATCGATTGCATCGCCAGGATTATAAGCCTTGTAAGACTTAATTAAATCTTGCTGGCTTGCTGGTAAAAATGACCCAACTTACATTTACCATTATGCAACGCCCAAATTTATGAGTAAATGCTGAGTCAACACTAAGTTTTTTCAATGGATAAATTCAGATAATTCACAAATTGGTCTCAGATAAAATTCAGTATCAACTGGGATGCTTTTATGTAGTTGAGATCATAAAAAATCAGGAATCACAAATGAAACTCGCTTCTTTGGTCACCAGTGTCGCTCTGTTTGGTATGTTCACAGTCTCGGATGTTCCATTTAAAGCGATTTCTTCTTCACTCACTCGAGCATCGGCCCAAGAACTAAAGGTAGCAGCAGGTGAAACGGCGCAACAAAAGATCGATCAACTTCTCGCAGTCAAAGGTAAACCTGGTAGTGGTGAAACGATGCGTCAATTGTACGTTAAAGACCTTTCACCTATTGGGATTCAGCCGGGTGGAGCCGGAATGGTAGTTAACTTATATAGTAAGAAGGATGACACAACACTATCTCTTTGCACAACCTTTGATGTCGTTGTTGCGGCTAAGCTAGGTAAGCATGCCAAATTTGCTGCTGCTGAAGTGAAGTAAGGAACTTCCAAATAAAAAAAGTTCAGTCCTTAACAGCTGACGATTGACACTGAACTGTCAACAACCTGAACTTGTATAATTTATTTTTTGGAGATCCCTTATTGGGATGGTGCTGCACCTGACGCATGAACAGTTCGGAACGTGCTTGGGTGTAGCAATCCATGGCATTTTCAGTGTTGTTGATGCAGCATCGCACTATGGTTAGGGTGCATTATATACAGCCACGGTAGTCAAACTCTCTCGTACTTTGCGGATTCTGCCCATCTCAGTCGCAGCAACTTATATTTTCCAACATCAGCACAAAATACCCTGGGAGTCATTTTTTCGGTAAATCTCCCATAATCTTCGTGCTTGATCTTGGAATATCTCCCATCCGTCATGAGGAGAAATTAGCATTCAACATTATCGATTCCGTAATTCCGCTTCTATCTTATTCAAATCAGTCCTAAGCAAGACAGTCATTTGACCGACAAATGCTTTGCCTTCTTTAGGTTGTGCGACTTCCATCCAGTAAGCATAGCGATCGCCTAGCCGCAACTCCCCTTGTAAAGCTTCCCGTGCTGGAGTTTGTGCGAAGCGATCTGAATTCATTGTAATTTGGTTGGGATACTGATACACAAGTTGAGCGCGATTAAAGTCTTGATATATACCCATGCCATAAATTATTCGTAAAGATTCCTGGAGACGCTCAAATGTCATGCCATTAACAGCATCATACATAGCAATTCGCTCATTGCGAATTATGCTACGGTCCTTGGTAAACTCCACCTTGCCAGGAGGGAACACAGATGCTTGAAAAATAAATCGCTGGGCTGCTGTATCACTCTTTTGCACTAAAAATCGCTCTCCCACATCAGGACTTAATGTCGGATGCGCCCTGATCCAAGCACCTACCTCATCTGTTGTTTGCCCTGGTAAAGCAGTAACTGGTGTTTGAGAAATCAACAACGTAAAGGATATAATCCAAAAATAAAATAAAGATTTTTTTAACATCTTCAAGTTTTATACTTAACTAAATATAGAATTCCCCCTTTTGTTTATGGATTAACGAAAGAAAGGGGGAATTTTACATATATAACGATCCTATTTTGTCCAAGATTCCGCACCTCATCTCTTTTTGACTTTTGACTTTTGACTTTTAACTTTTGACTTTTGACTTTTGACTTTTAACTTTTGACTTTTAACTTTTGACTTTTGACTCTGGGAAGGTAAACGAAGATAGGGATTATCGTTACAAACGTTCAGAATATGCTGCTAGGGGAATTTCTGAATATTGGATTGTTAACCCCCAGACTAATAAAGTTAGCCTGCTGACACTGATTGAGGGACTTTACGAAGAGATGATGTTTGAAGGAAGTGCAGCGATCGCCTCAAACACCTTTCCACAACTGCGGCTAACTGCACAGCAGGTACTCACCGCCGGAGAATCAACTCATTGAATTTTCTTGACAACGAACCTTAGTAGCTTCTGCCAATCAGTACCTAACCAAGCTATTGTTTTATTTTCGCCCGATGAGGCTATTTGATGTATAGCTCCGTTTTCTGGAAAATGACTAAACGTCTTTTTTTGTATGCATCATAGCCCTGTTTTGTCATGGAATCATTGCTACTTTAATGACCTGACGTTCTTTCATATCACAAAAAACTTGTTCTAAATCTTTAAGTGGGCGACGTTCGCTAAGTAGTAACTCAAAAGGAATTTTTCGACTGGCAATGAGTGAGAGTGCTTTGCGGACGAATTCCGGAGTGTTGTGAAACACCCCTTTTAAGGTAAGTTCATTGTAATGGAGCTGTTCTGTATTCACAGTGATCGTCGTATCCCGTGGACAACCGCCAAATAAGTTAACAGTTCCTCCAGGACGGGTGCAAGCGATCGCCGTTTCCCATACACTGGGCACACCAGTCGCTTCTATGACCACATCTGCACCCCATCCTTGTGTGCGTTCTTTCACATAAGTACAAATATCTGGAAGTTGGTGATAATTAAAAGTCTCTACCGCACCCAGTGTTTTCCCAATTTTTAATCTTTGGTCATTACCACCAAACAGCAAAACTTCAGTTGTTGCGTCTTCTGCCAACTTTGCGACAAACATTAACCCAATTGCCCCATCTCCCAACACTACTACGCGATCGCCTGCTTTAACATTAGAACGCGCGACTCCATGCAGTACGCAGGCTAAAGGTTCAGTCATTGCTGCTAATTCATCTGGCAACTCATCCGGAATCGATAACATATTGCGCTGCACTATCGATGCGGGAATTTTTTGATATTGAGCAAAAGTTCCATTATTCCAAGTCAGATTTGGACATAAAGAGTATTCTTGCCGTTGACAAAACAAGCATTTTGTGCAATGAGCAGAATTATTTGCGACCACGCGATCGCCTACTTGCCAATCCCTAACACCTTCCCCCAAAGCAACAATCTGCCCAGATCCTTCATGACCGAATAACGTCGGAGGTTGCAGCATTTTCGCATGTCCCCCTCGACGCCACACTTTTAAATCTGTGCCGCAAGTTGTTGCTACTCCCACTTTTATGATCACTTCACCTGGCATAGGAGTGGGTTCAGCAACTTCTTCTAAACGTAAATCCTCTTTACCATAAAGTACCGTTGCTAACACAGTAATTACCCATAAACAAACTCCACTCGATTTTACCAGGTGAAGTTAGACATTCATTCGTGAAGTCTTTAATGAATGTATTTTTAATTTTTTGGACTTCTATTCCCCGACTTTCGGTACAAAGGCTCTCGATTTTTTTGCTTTCCATTCCTTAACGCTGTTTGCAGCCCGTGTCACAGGGGACAAATAATTTTGGGATACTTCCTCACTAGTTTTCGTTTCGTCTTTAAGGCGCTTGGTGCTTAAACAGTTAGCCAAAGTAGGCAAATTCGATTCTATGCCCAAAGCCCACATGACATCATCAACTGACTTAAAGCGATCATTCAAGTCAGTTTTCAGCATTTTGCCTAAAATTCGTGCAAAAGAATTACTGATATCTACCTCTTTTTGCCAGTATATCTCACCTGTCTTTGAGTCATAATCAAATTCCATGGGTATCTTTCCAGTCAACAGATAAAGACAAGTTACTCCCACTGCATAAATATCACTTGCAAATACCGGACGCAGAGAAAACTGTTCTGGTGGTGCAAATCGCAAAGTTCCTATAAAATTGGTACTCGCAGTTGTTTCCATTGTGTCACTCGCACGCAGTACTTTCTCTTTAACTGCACCGAAATCAATCAGTACCAATCGTCCATCGTCTTCACACCGTAGCAAGTTCTGAGGCTTGATATCTCGATGAATGACATGATTTTTATGAACGTATTGTAATACTGACAGCAGTTCTTGTAAAAATTGTTTAACTGCGACTTCACTTTTTGCACCTGTTTGCTTGACTTGCTGTGATAAAGTTGAACCGCGCACGTATTCTTGAACGAGATAAAAGTTACCTTTCACTCCAAAGTAGTCCAAAAGCATAGGAATTTGAGAATGACTACCCAATTGCCCCAGGATTTTTGCCTCTTTTTGAAAGCGATCGCAGGCACGTTCCCAACTTTTTGCATTTGTCGCCTTGGGACAAAGCTGTTTGATGACACATAGTGGAGTCCCAGGTAGTACGAGATCTCGTGCTAAGAAAGTAATACCAAAACCACCTCTGCCCAAAACTTGCAGAATTGCGTAGCGATCGCGAAATAACCGTTTAGAGCCGCATAACTGACTAAGTTGAGTTTGCAATAATATTTCTGCATGAGGATTGGATGTTTTCGGAGAAAAACAATTCATTGGAAAAGTGAGGTTAATTGAAATGAAAACGTAATTCAATAATGTTTTTAATTTAACCAGAAATCTTCTTAATCGCTAGTATTATTACCGATTTTTCGCAAAGTCCCTTTTCCAGGGGAGTGGTTCATCTTGAAGTCGGCAACAAGAAGAAATTTTATCTCATCTTTTTTCTATGTTCCTCCTCAAAGTTATGCTCACACAGAAGCCGCCGCTCAGACTACTCTTAACGGCGCAGTGCTTACTTCCCACTTCCCTGATTACGGGACTTCAATCGGAATCAAACTCTCTTCTGGCAGGTATTGACAGAAACGTCCTTCATCTGAAAGTACTAAAATTAGGCTGATTGGATAATCTGGGGGAACTTGTAAATCTGCCCAAGGAACTGCTAGTTCCAAACAATTGTTCAAAGCGACTTGAGCACGACTGACACGCGGATACCATTGAAGATGTTCCCCTGCTTCTTGAAACTGAATTGATTGTGTGAGCAAATTAATTTCTAAGTAGTGGTGGAATAAGTAATTCAATGGTGCTGCATCAGGTACATTCCCTAAGGGAATCGGGCTGTTGTGCATTGTTTTATTAGGATAGAACCACACTAAATTCAACTCTGTTGGTAAATCCCGTCCGGGTATAACACCTGTTTTAAAGTCTACTCGTAAGTAGAAATTGAGATGATCCACCCCGTACCAAAGTCGCTGGATAGCACTACTATTGTGCATTGTTCCCCGCGCCCCACCTATTTCTATGCGTCCGGCTTTGTACCAGTCTTGCTCATCACCCCTACCATCAATCATTGGATGAATAAAGCTTTGTGGGCGCTGATCTGTGTGTACTTTATGAATTTCCACAGCTTGCCGGAGATAAGCAGGTATAGGTTCGTTCAATGCATGGTAAATCCCATAAAGATGTTCTCGAAACAACTGATCGAACATCGCATCTTGATTTGAAGAATGTCCTTCACCAAACCACCAGAACCAGTCGGAACCTTCTGCTGCATACAAAGCTTCCCAAGCTTCAGGATTGTTTTCTTCAGTTGCTTCTGGATGATTTGCAAGCATGACTCTTGCTTGAGTCAGATAGTCCCAAGCGCGATTTTTTGCAGGATCGCCGATCCAAGTCGTGAAACTGCCATCAACCCAAGAACCACTGTGCAACTTTTGTGTAGGAATAGTTGCTGTAGCCGGAAACTGTTCTAGAAATTCTGAAACTGTGACTAATTGCAGTCGCGGTTCATTACTCAGGGTTTGATATAAAGTTTCTAAGAAGGGTTTGCCATCTTGAGGATAATATTCCCAGCAATTTTCACCATCCAAGGCGATCGTTACTAACCAGGGCTGTTCGGGTTGACGATCTCTTTGCATCCGGGCGATCGCCTGCAAGTGTCCCACCAAGTCTGCTGCTGCTTGCTTTGGTGACATGGAACTGTAAGTAAAGCCAATCAAATCTGATAACCTGTGATCGCGAAACACAATCGCTAAATCACCTCCAGGAGTTTCCAAACGGTATGGACGGTACAGTGCCTCTGGTTCTTGGACATTCCCTGCACCATCACGTTGGAAAAAGTTTTTCAACGTCCATCCTAAGACCGCTTCATCTGAGCAAATCCACTTAAAACCCTGATTTATAATATACGGTATTATCTCCGGACTTACTGACTGTTCCGAGGGCCACAAACCTCGCGGTTCTTGTTGAAATCTGTCTTTATACAAATCCCATGCTTTTCGTAAATGCCGGGGGATATCTTCTGCCCACTGAAACCGCTGTTGGGGTAGATTCATATTTGGCACTGCCACTCTACCAGAGTTCGTATCGGCAAGCAAAGGCAGTATCGGATGTGTGTAAGGAGAGGTTATCACTTCCAACTGTCCTGCGGCTTGCATTTTCTTATGTTGTGGAATGATTCTCCCCAGTATTTCTCTTTGTTTGGAGTAAATTCGCTGGCGATCGCTTAAAGTAAAATCCCGATCTTGTCTCAACCAAGCTTCTATCTCCGGATCATCCCAAAACATTGGGTCAATCCATGCCAAGTTGTGCCAAGCTAATAAATCACTGTAATCCTGTAATTCCCAATTCGCTAAACACCAAGCTTGCCCTTTCTCCTGTTGCTGTTGGTACAACTGGGCATAACGGGGATGGGGATCAATGAGGGTGTGGTGATTGCCATCAAAAAAGTGTTGTATGATAAACTCCCGTTGCTGGAGAGTGAGTTGTTCGGAAGGTGTTAAACTCACTTCTAAATACGGGTCGAAGGCAGTACCGTTGATGTAATCTTCTAGTTGTAATATCAGCGATGGTACCAAATTCACCGTTTGGTGTAACTTGGGATACTGTTCTAGAAGTAGCACTAAATCTAAGTAGTCTTTAGTGCCATGTAACCGTACCCAAGGCAAGCGATAATACTGGGTTTGAGAAAGTGATAAACCTTTGCCCGGAGATTTATACAGTGGCTGATGTTGGTGCCAAACGAAGGCGACATATAAAGGATGAGGCATAAAAATAGTGAAGAGTTAAGAGTTAAGAGTTAAGAGTTAATGTAATACTCATTACTCCTAACTCTTAACTCCTCACTTTTACATCACTTGTTCCACTTCTGCAATTTCTGGAATCATTTCCTTCAGGCGGCGCTCCAGACCCATTCTAAGGGTCATTGTAGAACTGGGGCAAGAACCGCAGGCACCTTGTAACCGCAATTTAACAATAGGACCATCAAGTTCAACAACTTCCACATTACCACCATCAGACATGAGGTAAGGCCGCATTTCATCTAAGACTGTTTCGACGTTGTCAAGTGTAAGTTCCATAGTTTTTGTCCTTGTAAGTTAATGATGGGGAATTGGAATCATCGTTGCTGAGGTGCGGAGTGAGGAATTAAGAATTATAATTGAGAGTTAAAAAATAAAAACGAGTAGTATAAATTCTTACTTTTTAATTTTAACTTATAACTCCTAACTCCTAACTCTGAACTTTCCCATTACCCATTACCCAAAATGTTTATTTTCTAGCTTTGTTATACCGATCCTAGATCTAATTGCCGCAATATGGAGTTACGAGTTAGCAATTAAGAGTTTATTCATCCTTTTAATCCATCACTCTTAACTTAACTTATACAACTGCTGGAGAGAGCAACTTAATATTGGCGTAGCTAAACTCAGTTGCAGTACGAGACCCATCTTTATACTCTTGTACCACCTGCTTCGTCATGATAAAATATCCATCAATTTTCTCGTAAGTATCCTCAAAATTCAGGACACTGGTCACTTCATCGGTTTTCGAGTTCCGGAAAAGGGCATCGTAACGACTGGCTATGTATCCAGAACCTGTGTCTAAGCTTTCATGAGTATCAATTACGAAAGCCATACGACCCATTACCCGACTCACCTGACAGATTTCCTTGCCTCTAATTTTATAATTAGAACCCATAGAATCACCCTTCACCAAAATTTCTACTGCACCCGTTGAGTCTTCTTGACCTTGACTAAATTCGTGCTTACCATGAGACTGTTCAAAAGCATTGCGTTTGCGATGAGTGACGAGATCTCTTAGCTGAGTATAAATACCTTCTTGTACCTGTTCATCTGCTACACCCGTCACTTCGACACTCATGTCATGGTTAATTTTAATTTTACCCGTGTAAACTTCATCCCCCTGTACTAATTTCACATCTGCACTGTAGCCAGGAAAGTTTTCGTCCCAAGTATAACGACTTTCGTAAGCAGTTTGGAATAACTCGCGGGCTGTTGAAAGATGTGTCATATGATCAATTTAATTTCTCTTTTCCTAGTTTAATTCATCTAAGACTACTCAGCCTTCAAGAGTGTTCTTTGCTCTAACAGACTTAGAAACGCGACAGACAGAGACAATCCTGATAGCTCGGCAGAGCGAGCGATACTCAGTCTCTCAGTAAGACTAACCCAGTAGCCCCCAAGGAGTCACAAGGAGTTTTACACCCGTCGCAGTGATTAAACTGTCACTCACCTGTACAAGAAATTAATGCTTTGAGCCACCTTTGTTAGGTAAGATTGGGGCAGCGAGGCCCCAATCTCCCCGCGCGAACTGGACATGATACTTATGCATCAGCCAGCTCAAGCCTCAGCTTTAAGAGACCCTTTTCCAGTAAGTATGGCATGATGGCAGGTTTTATGTAGATGAACTACGCTAACAAAGGGTATTACTCCCTTCCCGCTAGAAGAATACCGATGTATAAAACCGCCAAGACGCCAAGAACGCCAAGTTTGAAGATCAAGAAGATAGGTAATCTTACACCGGGAAGGGAGTAAGCTCATGTACGACGCTCAAAACGTGCAAAATCGCTTTAGTTTATGTGTAAACCGTGGTATCCTAAAGATAGCTACTATTGGATTTCCCCCCATTGATCGAGAGAAGCGGGTTATTTTTGACGGATCGCGCAGCGAGGTTGTCGAAAATAACCCACTTGATCCCTTTGTGTAGGGTAAGATTGGGGCATCGCTGCCCCACACTCCCCGTGCGAACTGGACGTGATAGGCATGGAATAAGCAATCGTACAGAAACTTATACGCTTGGCTGAAAACTTTGCTATGTAAGCATTCTATACTATCAATATTTTTGGCAATTCTCAACGTACCAATTAACCTATACTTTAACTGATACTGCAAAAATAAAGTTTTTTGTGAATTTTTGTTTCAATAAGCTATTTTATTTTTATAACCCTTTTGTAGCAGGAGTTTCAGACATTGCATGGGGGATCTTATCACGCTAGCTATTTTTTCCCCAATTTCACTGTTTTCATCCATAAACCCATGGGCCATCGGAATTCTTATTTTATGTATAGGAATATTGATAACGATTATTCCTATATTCAATGCTTTTTTAAAGAAAATCGATTTACATAGTGTTGAAACTTGGTTTGATAATGCTAGTAACCTTGGAGCACAGCAACAGAGATTGAAAGAGCACTTTGATAGGATAAGAGGAACTTTAGTCTATTGGAAGAATAAGGCAGCAGCTTATCAGAGGCTTGATTCGGCAAGGGAAACTTGGAGTTTGATCTCAGGGGTTTCTTTACCTGTTCTTGTTCAATTTTATAATGCCACAGATAAATGGGCTGTTGGCTTTATGACTATATTGACAACTTGGACAGGACTTATTGTGACTTTGGCTTATACCTTGAAAGCAGAGCAAAAATATCAGGGATTTCGTCAACAGGAATCTGATTACTACGATATAAGTCGTACTTTGCTTGACTTCCCTGACAAGGATCCTGATCGCTTAGAACAGCAGGTTGATGAATATATCGAGAAAGTAGCACATATTCGTAGAGTTGCTCGTCAGGTTGAAACTGATAGTCCTCCATCAGTTCTGTAGTTATTGGGATCACCGTATCCGTTCGGGTTTTTTGTACGCTAAGAAATTTTTAAGTGTCTGGAACGACGCTTTTTCGTTCAAATCAGATCAAAACTAGCAGTATAACCATAGTTTTCTCACCCAATTCAGAGTAGAAAGCACTTGCTGAAAAGCTTATACAATCTGAGTTTCAGCCTTACCGTACGATTTTTCTGGATTGACACAGTGACCCCATATAGGTGATAAGCTTGAGTTGCTTCTTATTCGAGGAAAAATAGAGGAAGCAGAAAAACTGCAAAGTAATTTTCAATATACACTAAAATGGCTCGTTTGGACTCTTAGTACAGAAGAGGGCTTTGAAATACTTTTTGTTGGGTGTGATGATATTCTCTTCAGAGGTAAGGCTACAAATTATAACAAATGCCGACTTGAGCAGATAAGAAAGAAATTTGAGGAACTTTGTGGTTGTACTTTAAGTTGCGGGGTTGGATATGATCTTGCGACTGCGCTCCAAAACCTCCGTATTGCCAAACTTAAAGGTAAGAATAAAATCATTGAGACAACAGGAGAATCTGTTTCAGAGATAACGTAATTTTATAACCATAGCTTTATGCAGTTACATAATGTCATCGTCTCAATTTTAAAATGGGAAGAAGCGTTTGTGGGTTTTGGGGTAAACAAATATGTCTAGACGTTTTAATAGCAACCAAACTACAAAGCATATACAGCAATACTTTCAGTCGATATTGCCCCTCATGACACGTTCACGCTTATTTACCCCTAGTACCTTTTTACCCGTCCGTCCTCGTAAAGAGTGTACTCGTTATCGAGCAGCTAACTTCCTAAATCTACACTGCAAATTTCTTTTGGTTCCGTCATAATTATCCTTTTTGCACTCATTGGGTTCAACTTTCTAGCTAAACGAGTCGCAGCCGGATTGGCACGGTGACCCCTTCAATAACTATTTATGAGAATGGCAACGCCTGATAATGGCGTGGGGGAGTGAGTATAATGCGTAAGGGCTAGAACGGCCTGTTTTAGATTTGTGTTCGATAATTCCTGAATCCCTTATTTTACCTTTGTTTCATACGCGCAACCTGGATAGATCGTAGTGGGTCTGCGCCGTGGTATTCCTCGTGCTGTGTTTGTTGGAACGTATGACAGCAATGGACAACTCTCCAACAATGGATTCTATTTAACAGTTGCGTGTCCGGCAAATTCCAGGTAGACCGATGAAGGGAATTGGGGATTGGTGTAAAGGCTGGTAGTTGCGCTGACCTCGCTGATATTTAGAGCGCTGAAGCGTAACTACAAACCTTTATTAACCTATCTGTTGTAAGTTTCTGGTTTTTCCTTTGAAAAGTACCGTTCCGGATCGATGTTATTAAAGGTGGGCGGTAGCCAACCGCGAACGATAAGCAAGACTCCCATAACCAGCAAAAAGGCACATGCTGATAAGATTTGGCTCCAGTGTGATTCCAGCACTCCCCGCACAATCACTTCTCGTAGTACCGAGACGATGGATACTTCCACAGCTACACCAATAGAGACTCTTTGCTCCTGTAAGTAAATAATCAGCAATCGGAATAACTCGACCAAAATTAACAGGAACAGAATATCCGAAGTAACAGCTTTAAAGTCAAGAGGAGGCAGTAGCGAGTAGAACATTGCTCGCAACTGGATAACCATGACGCTGAATAGAGCAATACACAGGGAAATTACAATCAAGTCTTGGACAGCTTCAAGATACTGTACCATCCGAGTCCGACTAAACCACTTGTGCTGATTCGTTGAAGAATTCTTTAGAGATTCATTCATTTTAAGCTATTTACTGTATACAACTATTTTCAAATGTGTAAACCACCGTCGAGGCTGGGTGAGAGAGAGTACAGCTTACCCTTAAGCAAAGACTGCTAACGGCTAATACCGTTTCACTTTAAAGTTGATACATTTAGGCAAGCAGGGGGAGCGAATAGTATCAAGATTTTCGTGAAATGGTATAACTCCCGAACCGCTAGAAAAATACTTAATTTATTGAACCGCCAAGACGCCAAGGACGCCAAGAAAATCGAAAAGAAGATAGGTAATCTTTTATCGGGTTCAGGAGTAACTTCTTTAATACTGACCACCGGATTTGCGGTGGTAGACTGCAGTCATGCCTCCAGACTGTAGTACTTGACCATGATCCACGACAGCGTAAACCACCCAATGATCGCCACATTCTACTCGGCTTTCGACAGTACATTCCAGATAGGCTAGTGCATTACTAAGGATAGGACAGCCATTTTCAGCAGATTGAGTTTCCAAACCAGCAAAGCGATCAGATCCAGGAGCAAAAGATTTGAGGAAGTGTCGCCTGAGGTTCATGCCTTCTTGCAAGACATTAAGGACAAATTTATCTTTGGTATGCAACAGAGGTTCTATAGCTCTGTCTTTAGCAACCGCAACCGTTACACCTGGTGGATTGAAACTGGCTTGGGAAACCCAAGAGGCAAGCATGGCGCTTTTGACATCTCCTCGCTTGGCAGATACCACACATAGAGGACTCACGATCCGTCCCACCGCTTGTTCGGTACGGTCAATTTGGGAGTCACTGACTGGTTGTCGGATATCGCGGTTTTTCTTCGCCCTTTTTAAGGCTTGAGCAAAATCAGTGCCGATTTCTTTACATTCTTGGAGCGTTAAATCATTAGGTTTAAACCGAACTCGAATCGAGTCGAAGCCAAAGCGGTAACCAGCATTCTGTAATTTCTTTTCAATCTCATCAATTGCCTCCCCACTCCAACCGTAAGATCCAAAGACACCTGCCAATTTACTTTTAGTCGCACTTGAAAGCACAATTCCTAAAGCAGTTTGCACTTGGGTAGGCATATGACCCCCAAGCGTAGGAGATCCGATGATAAATCCATCACATTTTTCAATCGCTGCTTGAATTTCCTCTGGTTCGGTGAATTCGCAGTTAATTGATTCCACGCCTACACCAGACTTTGTGATTCCCTTAGCTAATGCCTGTGCCAAAGTTGCTGTATTACCGTAGGCAGATGCATAAATCAGTGCTACGGTTATCTCTTTTTCTTTCTGCTGTTGACTCCACTGCTGATAGTCTTGCGTGAGTCGGCTCTTGCTGTAGCGCACAACAGGTCCGTGACAAGGGGCATATTTTTTTATGGGTAAAGAGGTAAATTTGTCAAGTGTTATTTCCACTTGCCGAGACTGAGCAGCATAAAGGCAATCATAGTAATGCCGTCGGTCTTCATCTAAATGTTTCCAATTTTCATCAAAGACTTGATCGCCACAGACATGGACACCAAATAGCTTATCGCTAAACAGGATACGAGTGGCAGGATCGAATGTATAAAGTTCGTCAGGCCAGCGTGGGTTAGGGGCTGGTATAAATTGTAGTTGATGACCTTTGCCCAAATCCAAAACTTCTTCTCCTCTTGCTACTTGAATCTTGAGGTTTTGTTCTGAGAAGAAAGTACGTAGGGCAACCACAGCAGGCTTAGAACAGACAAGGGTGAGTTGAGGGGCTAATTTTAGTAGTGCCTTTAAAGTTGTACAGCGATTTGGGTTAACATGACCCGCAATCACGTAATCCAGTTGCCGGAAGTCAAGATATTGCTGTAATTGGTGCAGGTAAATTTCTGTAAACGACTCCCCAGGAGGATCGATCAGGGCTGTTTTCTCTGCCTGAATCAGGTAGGAGTTGGCAGTAGTACCTCGTTGCAGCGAGTATTCCACTTCAAATTTGAGTCTATCCCAAGTACGCGATCGCAGTACGGTGGTATCAGCATCAATCACAGAGACTTGCACATCGCGTGGTTTAATGTCAGACATAGGTTGGTGATTGTTAATTGTTAATTGTTAATTGTTAGTAGTTAGTTATTTGAAACAACTAACTACTAACGAATTAGTAATGATTCCCAACTTGACGATGGTGCACTGCTGGTGAAGCATCAGGCTTAGAAATGCGACCGACAGAGACAGTACTGTAAATCAGCCAGTGATCTCCACACTCTACGCGTCTGCTGACTTCGCACTCCATATAGGCGAGGGTGTCTGCTAAAATAGGACAACCATTTGTCGCCAGGTATGTCCTCACTCCCTCAAATCGATCCCCTCCCGGAGGAAAGCGCTTGAGAAAGTGCTTCATCAGGGACTGATAATTGCCTTCTTCCAAAATGTTGAGGACGAAACGATCACCTACATGCAGCATGGACTCAATGGCACGATCTTTCGCCACGGCAACTGTCAAACCTAGCGGTTTGAAGCTGGCTTGCGCTACCCACGAAGCAACCATGGCGCTCCTGAGTTCGCCGTGGCAAGTGGTGAGGATATAGAGTCCACTGCTGAGGCGTCCTAACGCTTTTTCCAAGTTGTTATCGATTGCTTTTATTTGCTTGATACTACGCTCACGGGATAGCCATTGCCCTAAGTCAGTTCCAGCTTCTTCACACAACTGGTATGTTGCTTCTGTCGGCGTCTCTTTGACTAGAATTGGTGGAAAGGCAGGATAAGTCCCCAAATCACGGAACTTGGAAATTAGTGGATATACTGACTCGCTGTCTTTACCTCCTGACTCAAATATACCAACAGATTGTTTAGGGTTTGTAGCAGCTAAAATGGTATTGAGGGCAGTTTGGGCTGGAGTGGCGATCTCTCCGGAAATTGGTGGAGTCCCAATCACTAGTCCGCTCGCAATACTGACTAGTTCTTTTACTTCTTGCGGATCAGCCGACCTCAAATCCATCATTTCCACCGCCACACCCGTTTTCGTGATGCCGTGAGCGATCGCTTGAGACAGACGGTCACTAAAACCATAATCGGACATATAAAAGACAGCGACTGTTGTTTCCGCTTTTGCCTGCTCCTGGCTCCAACGACGGTAGCGCTCGACCAGTTCGGTAACGTTATAATGAAGCAGAGGTCCATGACCTGTGGCAATGGTTGCGATCGCTGGCAACTCACCCATCCGCTTGAGGGCCGACAGCACCGAACGAGCATTTGGTCCCATCAAGCAGTCGTAATAATACTGATAATCCTCTTCTATCAGGTATAAATCTTCATCAAAAGTGTGATCATCGCAATAGTGCATCCCAAAAGCATCACAAGTGTATAAAATTTCTGTGAGGACATCATACGTGAAGATCGTGTCAGGCCAGTGTAAATTAGGCGCAATCACAAATTCCAACACGTGTCCGGCACCCAAATCCAGGCGATCACCATTTTTGACGATACGTTTTTCAAACGGAGTGTGTAGCCAATTTTCGAGAAACTGGATTGCCACCTTAGAACCAACGACAGTCACCTGAGGAGCCAGTGCCAGTACATCTTTGACCAACCCACTGTGGTCTGGTTCAGTATGGCTGATAATCAGATAATCCAGGGAAGCTGGGTCAATCAACCGCTGCAACACATCCAGATACATTTGGCGAAACTTTTCATGGGAGGTGTCGATTAAGGCTGTTTTTTCACCTTGAATCAAAAATGAGTTGTAGGTAGTGCCATTTTGTAGCCCGAATTCAATATCGAAGCGATCGCGATCCCAGTCGAGTGATCGTATTGCTTTTGTCTGAGATCCAATCTCGATAGACTGCATCGTTAACCTACGTTTAATGTTAGGTAGTACTACCATCAGGAGCCTCCTTGTAAATAATTTTACTGAGTTATTAAGTATCAAAATTTTTAGCAAACCCATGCTTAGGTATCAATCTCCATCTCTAACCCCTCAACAGAGTTCAGTAAATTGAGTTTGGCGATATCAGCCGCTATTCACAAAGCAAGGAACTTTGAGATCACTAAAAGTCGTGGCTGAGTCATTTCTCTATGGCTCACTGTTAATTTTTTTTGCTCTTAACTTTATGGTACTCTGAAACATCTATAGTGAAAAGCATTTAATTTTTATCTCTGCTATAGAAATCTTCTATACTTGCATGTTTTAAATTTATTTTTATGGCAATACGGTTCGGTTAAGACTTAATCCCCCCTAGCCCCCTCCTTAAAAAGGGGAGTTGGGGGGATCTTCGATAACTGAAAACTACTAATACCAATTTCAAAAATCTTTGCAACACATGAATCAATCGCAAGGGCGAACAGCCCTGACGCTCGTTCCTCGCTAACGCTGCGCTAACGGGTTCGCAGTCCCCTAGGTCGGGCTAACCCTCCTGCTTTCTCTGTCTCACCGTTCGCCCCTACATGGTAATCTGTCGCATTCTTTTTTCAAATTGGTATAACAGCAACCGTATTGATTTTTATGGATCTTACTCAAAAATGTTTAAGTCCCGTTAACTGTTAACTATCAAAGGTTAACGCTTAATACGCCTTGTGGGTGTCATGTACAACTTTACGGAGTACAAGCTGATCACTTCTCACTCTTAACTTCTCATTAACCTACGTCATCATGAGCAAAGCGGTTAAAGAGGAAGTCTAGGGCGTAGTTACGCAGTTGATAGTATTGAGGATCTTCCATGATCCGGGTGCGATCGCGGGGACGAGGGAAAGGAATTTCCATAACATCACCTATTTTGGCATGGGGCCCATTCGTCATCATCACCAATTTATCTGCCAAAAACAGTGCTTCATCGATATCATGTGTAATCATCAATACAGTGCAGCGGTTCTGGTTCCAGATTTTCAGTAATTCTTCCTGCAACTCTTCTTTGGTGATGGCATCCAGTGCGCCAAAAGGTTCATCTAAAATCAACACTTTAGGACTGATTGCCAAAGCTCGGGCAATAGAAACCCGTTGTCTCATACCACCAGACAATTGAGGTGGCTTTTTATCGGCAGCGTCTGCTAGTCCTACCATTGACAGATGCTCCCACGTGATCGCCCTTTTCTGTGCCGTAGGCTGATCAGCATAAACAGCGCTAACAGCCAAGTAAATATTCTCAAAAGCAGTTAGCCAAGGTAAAAGGGCATAGTTTTGGAATACTACCATTCGGTCAGGACCTGGTTTTGTAATCGGCTGTCCTTCCAGCAAGACTTGTCCGGAGGTGGGAAAGTTGAAACCCGAAACCATATTTAGCAAAGTTGATTTGCCACACCCAGAGTGACCGATAACGCAGATAAATTCACCTTGATTTACGATCAAGTTAACGTCATCAAGTACAGTAAAAGGTCCTTTCTTTGTCGGATATATTTTGGTAACATTCTTAATTTCCAAGAACGCTTCACGACGGTTTAGTGTAGTTGTCATTTGTAAATTATTGGATTGCTGGTTGTATACATTCTTCTCTGCGATAAATCGCATCTCTACAAGAATTCCCTATTGAACAATCGGCGTTGCTGAATAAGTACTTATACAAAGTCCTTGGCACGGCAGATGCTTCAACGGGGGGAACCCCAACGCCAGTCGCCTACGCCGGGAAAACGCCTCATGCCCGAAGATCTCCGCAACGCACTGCCTCGTCTTGGCGGTTTATCTAACCGATATTCATTCTTCTGGCTGGAAGGGAGTAAACAACAATTCTTTGCGCCTTTGCATCGGACAGATTCTTCCCTTGCGAAACACAAAGGACGTACTGTCCAAAGCCTTTGCGTGAGGCTAATTCATACTTCAATTATGCAACGCCGAACAATTTTCCCCTCTAGACAATGACTTGTGCAACTGAAAAATCGCGTTTCATCTTCAAGCTGTTGAGGTAGGCAATTGGATCGTCTGTATTAAAGGGTGTATCATCAAACAGTTGGATAGGTTGACGACTGTAACTAATATCCAGACCGATTTCTCGTGCAGCAGTGCTGAACACACCAACTCGGCACACTCTTTCTACGATTTCCACCCAATTTCTGGGGAACGGAGTTTCACCCCAACGCGCCAATTGAGTCATCATCCAAATTTGCTCAGTTCGACTGGGACGGTTTATGGCGGACTCTGCATAAAACTGGTGGTGGGCATACTGTTGCATTGGATGGTCTAAGCTACAGGTGACATTGTTCGGATCTTCGATTTGGATGTAAGAAATATCAGTACTGACATACTCCTGTCGCGCCAAAATTTCCCGAATTTCGTCAGCATTTTCTGGATTTGAACAGTAATAGCAAGCTTCTAGTAAGGCTTTGGTTAGGGCAATGTGGGTGTTGGGATAAGCTGCTGCCCAATCTTCTCGTACACCAAGAACCTTACCTGGATGCCCCAACCAGATTTCTAAGTCTGTAGCTATGGTAAAGCCAATACCTTCAAAAGCAGCGCGGATGTTCCAAGGTTCTCCCACCGAGTAACCATCAATACTTCCGGCTTTTAGATCAGCCACCATCTGGGCTGGAGGAATAGTCTTAATGTCAACATCTTGGTCAGGATCTATGCCACCAGCAGCTAGCCAATAACGTAGCAGCATGTTGTGCATAGAACTAGGATGCACAACTCCCAGCGTATGCCGTAGGTTACTAGTACTAAGTAAGTAACTCTTGAAATCAGAAAGAGTTCGTACCCCTTGCTCGTAAAAGTGCTTAGATAGGGTAATGGCGTTACCGTTACGCGTCATGGTCAGGGCGGTGACGATAGGTATGGGTCGGTTTTGATGTCCACCCAAGGTTAACCACATCGGCATCCCTGATGGCATTTGAGCAGCATCTAAATATCCTCCAGTCACACCATCGACAATGCCTCGCCAACTCGTTTCTCGCACTAAGTTAACTTCATCTAGACCATGCTTAACAAAGAAACCTTTTTCTTTTGCTACTGCTAAAGGTGCACAGGCAGTCAAGGGAACAAAGCCGACTTCCAAATTGACTTTTTCTAAGCCATGACGAGAGATGTTTGCCGTTTTCCTCGCCCTAATTTGTTTAACCCGTTTCTGTTGGTGGAGGAAGTAAATCATCTCACTGCGCAAGCTGTAGTAGCTGGGATGTTCTACAACCTCCATTCGCCTACGAGGTCTAGGAATATCCACTTCCAAAATATCACCAATCTTAGATTCTGGCCCATTAGTTAGCATGACAATTCTGTCAGAAAGCAGCACTGCTTCATCAACATCGTGTGTCACCATAACTGCGGTCACTTGATTCTGATCGCAGATTTGCATTAGCTGTTCTTGCAAGTTACCGCGTGTCAGTGCATCCAAAGCACCAAAGGGTTCATCCAACAGTAGCAGCTTTGGAGAAGTTGCTAAAGCACGAGCGATCGCCACCCGCTGTTTTTGTCCACCAGATAACATTCTGGGTGGTTTATCCGCATGGGGACGCAATCCTACCATATCAATGTGCTTTTCTACAATTGCTCGACGTTCCCCCGAGGGTAAATCCCTCATTACTGTATCCACCGCGAGGCTAATGTTTTCCCGTACTGTTCTCCAAGGTAGGAGTGAATAATTTTGAAACACCACCATTCGGTCTGGTCCTGGTCTGGTGATTCTTTTTCCTTCTAAGGTTACCATTCCTTCTGTTGGTAAATCCAATCCAGCAATCATATTTAAGAGAGTAGATTTCCCACAACCAGAATGACCAATTAGCGAAACGAATTCTCCCTTTTTAATCTGGAGGTCTATTCCTTTCAGGGCAATATATTTGCCACCACTTTTTAAATCAAAAGTCTTATCAATTTGGGGTGGATCTAGCGAAGCTGTCACCAGGGGCAAGATAAGCTGAAAACTTTGTGG
>CALMVQ010000319.1 GCA_937873135.1 uncultured Scytonema sp.
GGTTTCTACGATATATCGATGTGTACCGGAATGGTTGTCGGGGCGGGTTTCTACGATACATCGATGAACCGAGCTATTGATCGTTAAACCCGCCCCTACGGTGCCGGAATGGTTGTCGGGGCGGGTTTCTACGATACATCGATGTGTGCCGGAATGGTTGTCGGGGCGGGTTTACTACGATACATCAATGAACCGAGCTATTGATCTTTAAACCCGCCCCTACCGATCATTATTAAACTCTATTTATGAAATACAATCCTAATATTCATCATCGTCGTTCTATTCGCTTGAAAGGATATGACTATTCGCAACCAGGGGCATATTTCATTACTATCTGCACTCATCAACGAGAATGTCTCTTTGGTGAAATTCTCAATGGACAAATGCAATTGAACAATTTTGGAAGAATTATTCAATTGCATTGGAGTAATTTACAAAAACATCATTTACATATTAAATTGGATGAATTTGTAGTAATGCCCAATCATTTGCACGGAATTATTATCTTGTTTAATGATAGATATGGTAATGACGTACAGATGTCTGTAGGGGCAGGTTTAAACGATACATTTACATCACAAACAGATCAAATGACAATAAAACCTGCCCCTACCGCTACCATTGATGAATTAATCAATTATCAACAAAAAGGAATACCCGAAATTCTTCGTGGATTTAAAACATTTTCAGCACGACAACTCAACAATATTCGTTGTCAACAAGGCGTTCCGTTGTGGTAAAGAAACTATTACGAACATATTATTCGTAATGAAAGTGAGTTAAACAGAATCAGAGAATATATTGTTAAGAATCCACAAAAATGGACAGAAGATAGCAACTATTTAGAGTAATCTACTACTCATTTGCTTGCGGTTCTCGTTTTAATCACATACATAATGCCCTGCCACCGATATTGAAGGGCAACCCTCTTCCAAACTTTGGTTCCGGGGCTGGGGGGAGAGGGCATTATGTATGTGAGACAATTGAGAAAATATATTTATATCAATTGGAAGTACCGACGATAATACCACGACCTGCTAATGCAGCATAGACAAGGTTACTTGATCGCATATCGCCTTCTAAATACGTTAGTCCTGGGAATTGCTGCCAATTGGGGTTGCTGATCTGAATCCAGCTTTGCCCCATGTCGATGGACTTGTACATAGTATCTTGGCTTGCACTACCGACACGACCGAAGAGATAAATGTATGGTTTTGTCTCTGAGGAACCTTTGCCGAAGGTGACAAACTCACAGCTATTGACGGAAGAGACAACAGTAAAATTCTTACCACCGTCAGCAGAATGGTACAATTTGTTACCATTGACATCTTCAGGGTTGCGAGCAAAGCTCATCCAGATGTCGCCTTGTTTTGTGGGATTGGAAACAATCGTGGGGTGAATCAGCCATGTGGGTAAATTTCCAGATGCACCTTTTTTCCAGTTGGCACCACCGTCATGACTGTAGTAAAATTTCCAGCCATCGTAGTAGTAAAATGTTTGACCTTGTGGATCTTTGCGATCTGCTGCCAAAATATACGCACTTACCCACGGGGAAATACTATTAGCCCAAGACTTGGGTAGAGCTTGGTAGTGAATGTGGTCATTGTTCTGGGGATCGTAGGGATTGGGTTTTGGGTCGTGATCTATGTTATAAGCTAACTTCCATGTTTTGCCGCCATCTGTTGTGTAGTGTGGCCACGGGCCCCATGTTGGTGCCCAGACCATATTTTGTGGGTTTGTCGGGGACATGGCAATTTGACCGGCGATGGGGAGAGCTAGATCCTGACCGGATTTATCTGATTTCCAAAGATTTTCTGTGGGGATAGAGGGAAACGCTTTCCATGTCTGACCGTTATCCCTTGTTATACCATAAATAGGCCAGTTCTGCCACTGGTGAAAGCCCACAAATGCAGCGTAGTCTGGGTGATTGTAGGAGTAATCCATGCTTGTGGCACCCGCTACGTGTGGAAAAGGGACAGGATAAACTGTCCAATGGGGATTCGCTGATTTGTAAGCTGGGTTGATGGGGATATTCTGGGGGTTAATCTTGGTAAAAGGGACTTGATTACGGTTAACGTGGCGAAAGCCAATCATGTCTTGTACGGCACTCAGTAAGTCGGCTCCACCTTGTTTTTTGGGTTTGGGGGGAACGCGGACGATTTTTGCATCTAGTTCCTCGAGATTGTTCATCAGCCATGTGTAGACGGGGGTAGCAATTGTCACGTCATCTGTACGAGCTACACCCCAACCGTTTGTCCACCAAACCTGTTTGGGATTGCTAGGATCGATGACTATAGCAGCGGCACCTGTTGCTGAGTATGACTGATAATAGTTGGGAGCAGAGGAATTGACCGGATCTTTCGGGTTGCTGGCTTCTTTGGCACCCATGTACATTGTTTTATTATCCCAATTTTTACCACCGTTAGTGGAGCGGTATACGTATTTGTCGGAGATTGCCATCACGGTATTTGGCTGATTCGCTTGTACTGCGATCGCCGAATAAAGTCTACCCGTTCCATCGGGAGTAATGTCAGTCCAAGTATTGTTATACTTGCGAACGTTTCCAGATGTGTTGCTTCCATTACTTGATAAAGTCCCGAAACTGACGTAGAGCGTTCCATCAGTTGCGATCGCACTCCGTAATGGATCGTTGCCGCCTGCTATGTTGCTCCATGAATTCCCCGCATCTTGACTGCGCCATACTCCGTTGCCGTGAATTCCGACATAGATGGTTTTGGTGGGGTTGTTGGGTGTACCCGATTTCTTGTCAAATGTCACAAATGTAAAACCGGGTAAATCTTTGTTGTCAGAACCATCAGGATTTTTATATCCTGGTAGAGTGTTAGGTTCGGGTAGTCCGTTGCGAATACGACTCCACGCTCCTTCACCATCTTTTTTCCAAAGCCCATCTCTGCGAGAGGCAAAATACAGCAACCCAGACTTGTTTGGATCGATGGCTAAACGCTCTCCTGTATCTGAGCGATAAGCATTGTTTGGACCTAAGTAAACATTATTTGTCTTTAAACCCGTCGGTTTCCATGTTTTGCCTTTGTCAGTGGAAACCATGACTTCACCAGAATAATTGTACTTAATTTTACCGTTACTTTCCTTGACGGTTGAGTTTCTGTAATTGATTGCTGCATAAACTTTGTTGGAGATAGAATCAACGGCGATGCTTTCTACCCCAATACCTCCACCTGAAAAGTTGGTGGCAAACATATCCATGAGGGGCAGCCATTGATAATTTGTGCGGTCGAAGCGGTAAGGACCACCAATATCTGTGCGAATATATACATCATATGGCGATACTGAACTTGCCACCAAACCTGTAACGTAACCCATTCCCTGTATATTGACGTTATCCCAATCAAATTGTCCGGGTATGTGTGGATGAGTATGTATACGTAAGGGGGTGTGCATTTTTGAATGGGTATGTGATGGAGGGTCTATTTTTGATGATGTCAGTACTTCAGATGATTTACAAGCATTGACCATCAACAGTATTAATGTTGTACATACGGATAAAAGTATAAAAATAAACTTACGTTTTGGATGCGCTGAGCTTGTTAGATGACGGAAAGATTTCATTTGAATACTTATAATCAAAGCAGAACCCCACCCCAGTAAAGCTGTGCTTTACATCCCCTCCCCGCTTGCGGGGAGGGGGTAGGGCCTGGGGTTCAGTGTCTAGGGTAATTATAAGTGATTATCCGGACTCTATCAAAGCATACAATATCAAAAAAACTCCTGCTAGCAAATGCACAGTAGGAGTTAGTCAAATTATAAAATATAGTGTTGCGCCCTTACTGAGTTGGGCAAAAGATTTAAACCATACCGCCTGCAGCTTGAAACCGAGCGCGGGCACGTTTGAAGGCTTGATTTGCCTGGAATTGTGCTTGGCGATCACCTGATGCTACCTGACTCAAACGAGTTTGTGCTTGGGTAAAAGCAGTACGCGCTTCTTCCATGTTAATTTTGTCACCACGTTCTGCTCCGTTGACGAGAACTGTGACTTCATCTTCATCGACTTCAGCAAAACCACCCAGAAGGGCGATCGCTACCCAATCCTGATTTTTCTCAGGACGAACTCGCATGACACCCGTATCTAGGGCTGTTAATAGTGGGGCGTGTCCACTGAGAATACCTAGTTGACCGGTGGTGCTGGGCAATACCACCTCTTCAGCTGTGGCATCCCACACTGTTTTATCTGGAGAAATTACACGAACTGTTATGCTCATAAGTTGTCAGTTGTTAGTTGTTGGTTATTAGTTGTTGGTTGCTAGTTGTGATGATTACTAACGACTAACAACTAACTATTAACCAAATTACCCTTTCATCTTCTCAGCTTTCGCCTTGGCTTCGTCAATACTGCCGACCATGTAGAAAGCCTGTTCTGGCAAGGCATCCAACTCACCTGACAAAATCATCTTGAAGCCTTTGATGGTATCTTCCAGCTTCACGTACTTGCCAGGAGAGCCTGTGAACACTTCTGCCACAAAGAAGGGCTGAGACAAAAAGCGCTCAACTTTGCGGGCACGTGTCACAATGACTCGGTCATCTTCCGACAATTCATCCAAACCAAGAATGGCGATGATGTCTTGGAGTTCTTTGTAGCGCTGGAGAGTTGACTGTACAGCACGAGCGGTGCCATAATGGTCTTCACCAACAATGTTGGGCTGCAACATGGTGGAAGTCGAACCGAGTGGGTCAACTGCTGGATAAATTCCCTTAGATGCCAAACCGCGAGACAGCACCGTTGTTCCGTCCAAGTGAGCAAAGGTTGTCGCTGGAGCGGGATCGGTGAAGTCATCTGCAGGTACGTACACTGCTTGAATTGAGGTAATTGATCCTTCATTCGTGGAGGTAATGCGCTCTTGCAGTTCACCCACGTCTGTTCCCAATGTCGGTTGATATCCTACAGCAGAAGGCATCCGTCCCAACAAAGCAGATACTTCCGAACCTGCTTGAATGAACCGGAAGATGTTGTCAATAAATAGCAGCACATCCTGCTTGCTGACATCTCGGAAGTACTCAGCCATTGTCAGCGCTGCCAACCCAACCCGCATTCTTGCTCCGGGTGGTTCATTCATCTGGCCGTAAACTAGAGCAATCTTAGAATTGTTGAGGTCCTCTTTATTGATTACCCCTGATTCCATCATTTCATTGTAAAGGTCATTACCTTCACGGGTGCGCTCACCTACTCCACCAAACACCGATACACCGCCGTGTTCTGTAGCGATGTTGTTGATCAACTCCATCATAATCACGGTCTTGCCGACACCTGCACCGCCGAACAGACCAATCTTGCCACCGCGTCGGTAGGGAGTTAGCAGATCAACGACTTTAATCCCAGTCTCAAACACAGAGGGTTTGGTTTCTAGTTCAGTGAGTTTAGGAGCAGCACGGTGGATTGGTAATTTGTCTTCAGTATTGACAGGACCCCGATTATCTACAGGTTCGCCAAGGACGTTAAAAATTCGACCAAGTGTCGCTTTCCCAACTGGCACGCTGATAGGAGAACCAGTATCGACAGCTTCCATGCCACGAACCAAGCCATCGGTGGTGCTCATAGAGACAGCCCGCACTTGGTTGTCACCCAACAGCTGCTGTACTTCGCAAGTTACCGAGACTTCCTGTCCGGCTTCGTTAGTACCTTTGACGATCAAAGCGTTGTAGATCGAGGGCAATTTCCCCGTGGGGAATTTAAAGTCTACAACCGGACCAATAATTTGGGTAATGTAACCAGAGTTTGTTTTTTCTGCAGTGGAGACCATGCTGAGCCTAATGATTGAAGCTAGATTTTCAGATAGGGTCTTGGGAGACTTGAGATTGAATCATGTCATTTTCAAGATTAGCACTGAACGGATCTAATCTTCGGCACAACAATTCATTCTTAAGACTTTTGGGAGCGTGCCGTAGGACGACATGCGAAATAGCTTCTAAACTACTCTTGACAAAAAGCGGTTTTCATGCAAACGATAGCTCCCCGACTTCTTAAAGGATGCTGTTGGCGAATGGTGGGTGTCACCCCTCACCCCAACTATTTTATAGGCTTTTCGAGACGAGACTCGCACAGGCGATCACGTCTTGAAACAGCAACGAAATAGTTGATTTATCGTTGATGAGGGGTGATACCCCTCATTCGCCAGATGTATCCGTAAAAGTTGTCGGGGATCTCATTTTTCACGAATGATTTAGGAACCCTATTATATCCAACCGTAGGGGCGAACGGCTGTTCGCTCTTACCAACAATGTGTTTCATTTATGTGACACCGTATGGGCGGGTTTGACAAGATTCAAGACTTATGCGAAAATTTCCAGAAAGTTTAATTTATTGAACCGCCAAGATGAGGCAGTGCGTTGCGGGGGTTCCCCCCGTTGAAGCATCTGCCGTGCCAAGATCGCCAAGAATTAGTAGAGTTTGCGATCGCGCTAGTTTTTAGCGAAGAAGAGATTAAACCTATGACACATTGTAAGGGCGGGTTTAACCAGATTGTTCGTTTTTAGTGAATAATTACCAGATGAAACCGACGACTGTAGGGGCGGGTTTGACAAGGTTGTTCGTTTTTCTTGAAAAATTACGGGATGAAACCCGCCCCTACCTATTCACGCCAAATTAATTACGTATCTTGAAATACATTTTTTTCTACCAATTTCTCAAACGTTTGTCATATCTGAATCCACCGTAGGGGCGAACGGCTGTTCGCCCTTACCAACAATGTGGTTCATTTATGTGACACTGTCGGGGCGCAGGGCACAAAGAGGAAGTTCATTAAATCACTTATCAAAATTTCTAGAGAGAAAATTGTAATTTTTTCTCCATCTCCTGATGTGAACTTCTAGATTTACTCTGGGAAAAGCCACTCCAATTTTTCTATGTTTGCCTTTACCAAAGCTAGATTTATTGTTAATGATCGCCAATCTATTTAGAGTCACCAAAAGCCATCGATCTCTGATAATTTCTTGTGTCGGCTGACAATCATCATCTGCTGTATCTTTGACAACGCATTTATAAGGGCAAAACGCTCCTCTGTATTTGCAGCGCGTTTCCTCAATCACCGTATTGAGTATTGTTGCTATTACCTGTGCCCATCAAATGCCATCTCCCTGACTCGTCCTTGTCAGTCATATCATTTGATTTTTGTCAACCCCCTCTATCTCACGCCTCTCCTAAAACCCTTTCTTCATCAGAGTTTTGCGATTGTTAAGAAAGATGTGGGTAATGGATAGCCGCCTGCGGGGAGGAGCTAGGGGTGGGGTTCCAAGATTACGAACAAGCCTGCTCCCGCTACATCGCCGAAGCTTTCAACGATCAACAATCCCCACAAGATTTAGCAGCTAACCAACGTATTCTTTCCAACCCAATGGATTTAACTCTGGTTGCCTTATGGATGTAATGAACCGCCAAGACGCCTTCGCGTTAGCGAGTCTTCGAGCGTCAGCGTCTCGTTCGCGCAGCGTCTCCGACAGGAGAAGAGAAGGAAGCCAAGTAAAGAAGATAAGGGTAAAAGAGAATCTCTTTAAAGAAATTTAGGGATTGAAAAGCGATAACCGCTGTATAAACAAATCATCAACAAAAAATGTCAAAAATGCTGTCATGCGTCGAGATTCAATATTTTACAAACTTTTCCAACAATCCCCAACTTTGCTATTTGAACTATTGACAGAGCCGCCGATAAATGCAGAAAGCTACCGTTTTGATTCAGTAGCAGTCAAAGAACCAAAATTTGAAATTGACGGGGTATTTCTATTACCAGAAAACAAAGGTGTGGGCATCGTATATTTCTGTGAAGTCCAATTTCAAAAAGATGAACAGCTTTACGAAAGAGTTTTTGCGGAATCTTCGTTGTATTTTTACCGCAACCGTGCCAGATTCAGCGACTGGCAAGCGGTGATCATTTATCCATCGCGTAGTATCGAACAAAGCGACATTTATCCCCATCGCGGATTACTTAACAGCCCACAAGTGCATAGAGTGTATTTGAATGAATTGGGAGATATTCGCCAATTACCTCTATGGGTATCACTGATGGTACTCACGACAATAGAAGAAGAGCAGGCACCTGAAGAAGCCAGGTATTTGTTAACAAGAACTCAACAAGAAGTCTCTCAACCATTGAGTCGCGTTATCATAGAGTTAGTGACGACGATCATGGTGTATAAATTTGAACAACTAAGCCGAATGGAGGTAGAATCTATGCTAGGCATAACATTAAAGGAAACGAGAGTTTATCGAGAAATCAAGGAAGAAGGACGAGAGGAAGGACGAGAGGAAAGAAGGGAAGAAGGACGAGAAGTGATGGCTAATGCTGTTTCCCGACAGTTGACTAAGCGGTTTGGAGAACTTTCTGGGGAAATGCGTCTTCAAATTTCTGCTTTACCATTACCTGTTTTAGAAGATTTGAGCGAAGCTTTGTTAGATTTTACCAACGTGGCTGATTTACGGGCTTGGCTAGAAGCACGATAAATGAAACTAAGCTGGCTATAAACTTGCCAAAAGACTCAGCATCGCTCTCCAATCCTGATCTTGTCGCAAAGCTATGACAGTATAACCAGTATTGTACCTGAGATTATCCCGCTCCACCTGGTCTTGCTTTTGCCGTTCAGGACTATTATGAACTGAACCATCGCAGTATAGAGCGATCGCGATCGCATCTCTATAAATAAAATCCGGTTTACAATTCGCCTCCCGAATCAACTCCTGTGCGGCATCCGGTAGTTTATACCCGCGTTGATAAATCTCCTGTAACACCACCCGCTCAAAATCAGAATTGGGATCTGTTTGTTGGAGCAATTTTTGATATTGCTGATCACGAGAGACTCCCTCGACTTGACAATTGACTGTACTTTCCTGTACAATATTAATCCAGGACTTTAGAGCATGGCGATTGATTAAAGCATGGTCAAACTGATTGCGGTAGGAAAGTAAGCATTCATAGCAAGCTTGCACGCAACTGTCTTTAGGGTGTTTGAAATGGCAAATATCCAAAGCGGCATCGGCAATTTTCCGAAAAGCATCTGGTTTTTCTAACAACTGAGAAAGGACTCCGGCACCGCCTTCTGCTGCTTCCCAAAAAAGCAAATATTTGCCTCCTCCTAGTCGTTCGGTGTCAAGTTCATCAGCTTCTAATTTATAGACTGCTTGAATTGCTGTTTTCAGCACGTATTGCATTGTCGTCACAAAAGCTTCTTTGTTCTCAGAAGGAACACTTAAAGGTTCCACCACCAGAATGTTGCAGGTATCATCAACCATTAAATTGACTTCTGTATGCAAGCTATCAGTAGGTTCTCGAATTGCTTGAATCACCTCACTTTTGAGAGAGTCGATTTGTTCTGGTTACAAAAGTTTCGCATCAATTGCTAACTCGCGTCGCAAATGGTTGAGGAATGCTTGGGCAACCCGCAAACGTTCTCCGGGTGTCGCTTGCAGTAGGATAGGATGGCTGTGTTTCTGCCAAAGGTTTTATCTGCACAAGCTTCTGGCAAACTATCATACTCAATCACCAACAATCCACACTGCTCAAGGTTAGGTTGCACAATCCGCCATCCCCGCCGCAAGTCTTCATAAAGACGATATTCAATCAGTTTGCGAAACGCTTCTTCATTTCGTCGCTTACCAACACCAAACTCAGCAGGTTGCTTAGCATAGTCACTTTGAGACAATCCCATCTGCTCAACAACAACACTAGCTAACTCACTGTCAGTAAGTTTTCCCTTTGCCTGAATTCCCCCCAAAAGTGCTGCCCGTAAGAAACTGGTTTGCACAAAATCGTTGAAATGCCCCGCTTGTAAAGATGCATCCTGACGGTTATCAGTAAAACTGAGAATTTTAGCAGCTTTAGCCTTCTCATCTGTAAACACTTGTTTGAGACGACTGACGGTAGAAAGACAAAGCAGGGTGGTAGCGGTACTACGCCCTTCACTGCTCAGGCGAGAGAGTTTGGTAAATTCGTTGCGCTTCTTATCATGAACAACACCGCAGTTGAGACAAGTAAGAAAGGGTTTGGGAATAAACCAACTACTCGTTCCTTGCAACAGAGAAGTTGTTACGCCATTAGGTAACACTTGCAGTTTGCGGGGAATAAACCGGATGTAATCCTTCTTGGCAACCCGCCCTTTCTTCTTAGTTTCGTTAAACCAGGAATCAGGAAGCCTATCTTCATCACCTTCATCCCAAAGTTCCGGTTCATCTAAGGTAAGATAACCTTCAGTAATATCTGCATCATCAGGGCTGACATCCAACGCCGTAGGTAACTGAGGTAAAATAATTTGCTGATCAGCATCATAGCGCACAACGTAGTAGTCCTGTCCGCATTCCCGGCAAAAAACCAGCGGATACAACAAGCGCTCTTCAGTTGTTGTATATTGACCTTCAAGAGTGAGAAGACGCTTATCTCGATTTTCAATCGTAGCGTAAACACTACCCCCTTGAGAAATAAACTGATGCAGGCGAAAAGCCAACCCCTTAGTTTTGCTTCCCCAAAGAAACATCTGTCTCAGTACATTCAAACATTGTTCGTAGTTGCGCTTCAGCGCATCTTCATCTTGTAGCGCCTGTGCTAATTTTTCCGCACCTTCCTGAAGAGTAATAGGTGTACGACGAACATAACTCACAGATTTTTTAGGAGATGTCGTGTATTTCCCAGTAGATGCTGCCGCCAGCCAAGTAGATTTTGTCGGAAAAGTAATAATCTTATTCTCTGTTACCCCATCAACCACAACTTCTTCCTTTAACCCGAAGTTCATCTCTATCCAGTCACTGAGGGGATGCTGTTGGAAATTCTCCAATGTTTGTGCTGACTCGCTGGGTAAACCAGCTTGGATGCTGTCACGTAGTTCCGCTATAGTAGCTTCAGCACGTTTGATAGAACGTTCTAGAGTTTCATCAATAACATTACTGGGTTTAATTTCCACACCAAATAACTTACTGGCGACATCCGCGACAACCTGACGGCGTTGTTGGCGCTCCCCTTCCGTTGACATAGTGGCGCTCGTGCCAATACAGAGTAATTGATGATTATTTTTGCTGCGTTGGCGGAGTTTGCGAATTAAGATAGCAACGTCTGCACCTTGTCTTCCCCGATAGGTGTGGAGTTCATCGAGTACCAGGAATTTTAAATCGGGAGACTCTACCAGTTTATTTTCATGAGTGCGTGAGAGCATCAACTCTAGCATCACATAGTTAGTCAGTAAAATGTGGGGAGGATTGTTTTGAATTTCGGTTTTCTTAGTTAAATCTTCTTGCCCAGTGTACTGTTCAACGCGAATGTGAGTGTTAGGAACCTGGCGTAAAAATTTGTCGAGTTCTTCTTTTTGGGAGTTAATTAAGGCATTCATCGGATAAACTAATATTGCCCTCACTCCGGCAATTTCCGGATGATGCAGCAAATCATTAAAGATAGGCACAACATAAGTCATGCTTTTACCAGAACCTGTTCCTGTGGTGACAACAAAAGGTTCCTGACGTTGTGCAGTGTGGAACGCTTGTGTTTGATGGTAGTGGAAAGTATATTTAGAGAAGTAGCGATCGCACTTCCTCGCGGCTTAAATTGGGAAATTTGTAAACTAAGTCAAGCATCATTTCGATTTACTCCAGACTGAGATTCGGAAACTTATAGAAAACAATAGCTTGGATAAATATAGTTACAGAGGAAAACTTAATACTTATAATTATATTTTACTCGCCCCGCAACTTCAAAATGTGGACCATAGGTATTGATATCTCCCACAGCAGTCAACGGAAATCTCGCCGACTCACGGATAAACTTACAAAAGAAAGGCAGAAGTACGAAGGCAGAGGGCAGAAGGTAAATTGCCTAAAAATCCTTCAGGGGTGGGTTTAAAGCCCACCAAAAAAATAAAAATGTATTTCGAGATGCGTAGCACAAGAAATACGGCGTCCTTATTTCAATCCCACGTTTTTAAGCGTGGGTTCCCTTCTGCCTTCTGCCCTCTGCCTTCTGCCTTCTGAATCTGTGCCTCAGCATCGTGTTTTGCATCTTCCCAAGCTTGTGCTAACTCAGGATTTCGCTTTGGTAATTCTTTAATCAACGTCTCCCGCGCCGCCTTGTTTGCAGCGTTAGCAATTTCCGCACTGCGAGAAGCGAAAAACTCCTTTTCTTGTAACTTAATCCTTTCCCAAGGTGGATTCCCCAAGACGCAATCAAATCCTCCCTCCTCAAACACTTCCGGAAACTCCACGCACCAGTGAAAAAAGTGCTTCTCCTCAGCTAACTTATTCGCCGCGTCTACTATCCTTTGCGTTGATAAATTACCCCGCAATAGCTGAGTTAGCGTTTCTGTGGTGGGGAATAATTGTAAATTATGTTCTGTGAGTGGTATAAAAAATGCAGATGTCCATAAATTACACGCTGAATAGTCTCGCCACCAACCGGGATTTTTACGACTTTGCTGGTATTGCGCTTGTTTTTGCTTCACCTGTTGCGGTGTGGTTTCGGCAATTTCTCCCAACTCCCGCGCACTTTCAGCATACTCTGCGCGATCGCCTTCTAAATCCTCAAATAGCGATAATTGTCCCTGATTATCCCGTTCTTTCTGATTCCGCTTCTTAAACTGGGTAGATAATTTCTTATCATCCCCCGTCACAGCTTTGTATGCTTCATCAGGAATTCCCTCATCCAGACAACTAATATCCAACACACCTACCAAGGAATTGCCACACTTAATTCTGTGATCTAAAAAGTTGAGTGGCATCCCACTCGCAAAGCCTTCAATCCATAACGCCACTTTGCACAAATCTACTGCCAAAGGATTGATATCTACCCCATAAATGCAATTTTGAATGACATCTCGAATTGCTTGGCGTAAGGGTTGATATCCGGGCTCTGCTTCTCCGGTGCGGATTTTGGCTAATTCTTTACCCAGGCGACGTGCTGCAGCGAGGAGGAAATGCCCCGAGCCGCATGCCGGATCGACAATTTTTAAACTGAGGAGTGCTTGTTCGTCTGGGCTACGAACCTTTTCTTCAATAACTGGTTCTAATGCCGTTTTGATCAGTTGCTGAACGAGTTGTGGTGGAGTATAATAAGAGCCAGTGGTTTTTCTGTCGCTGCCGAACACCAAAGCAAATTCATATATCCCCTGATGCTGGATTGCCTGGGGGTGAAAGTCGAGTAAACTTTCATACACGCTTCCTAATTCTTCGACATCTAAGGCAGCATAATTCACCCGGCGCAATTGTCCCTTTTCTTGGTACAGCGACAAATGCCGAATCGCTACGAGTAAATCGTGATTATCAATAGCACAATCATCCAACTCTTGTAAAGTACTGGAACCGAATAAATCACCATTCAGAGGCGACAATTCTAAATACTCTCCCCGCCAGTTTTCATCAAACAACCGGAAAGTGACACGCAAACCCTGCCACAAATCTTGAAAACCTTCTCGCCGCCAATGGGGACGCTCGGCTAATTCTCGCAGTCGCTCAATGCTGTAATATTCACGATATATCCTGGCTTTTTCCGCATCTTCTCCAATTAACAGTAAGTTGCGAGATTCCGCCACCATCAAAAACAGCAGGCGGTAAATGAATCGCAATAGCTGACGATAATATTTTTGTTCGTAGTTGCGCTTCAGCGCATCTTCATCAGAATAATCAACCTTTTGCCGCAAATGTTCATTATTCTGATGTTGCAGAAATCCTGTGCCTAGCTGTTTCAGTGCATTTTCTACCCCATCCCGGAGTCTGTCGCGTACCCGCCCCCCCTGTTGCAAGGTTTCTTGATGGTAATATTCTAACAGACACTTATCCGTATCATCCACATGTTGAGGTAAGCGGGAACGGTGGAATAGACGGTAGAATAGACAAAATTCGGCAAAGTTCTCGCCGTTGAGAATCTGCTTTAAGTCAAATTCGATACAAGTAAAACGTGTCATTAGAGAGAGTCGCGCAGTAACCGCCAGCGATAACCGTTAGTGGCGATCGCCCACAAATGTTCTGTCTTATTCAGATATTCCTGCACCAGCGCATGGGCAGATAACCTGGGTGTTCCACTCGGAGGACGTTTATCTATTTCTAGGCGACAACCAATAATGTGAATGGGTGGTTTGTTTTCTCCTGATTCCGCACGGTGGGAGATAGCATAGGTTTGTCCTTCGACGATTTCAGCTTTGGCGGTGTAAACTGGGTTATATCCGAGACTCTTCAGCAGGGGAATTGCCCATTGATCGCGGGTAATCGTTGTCGCAGGTTCATCGGTACTCGTTCTTGTCAATGCCCGTTGAAAGGCTGCCCAATAGGCTTTGGCATTACCCCAGGCGATCGCAATTTCATCTGCTAGTTTGTCAGATTTGGCTAACCCAAAATCTTCCGGTGCTTGCCCTTTGAGATTGCCAACCAACAATTCCGCAGTCATATCTGCTGCTAACAAATTGCCTTCAATTTGAAACCCTGCTAAAGTAACTCCTGATACAGTCATCCTTAGTACCACTTTAATTATTAACTCTGCTTTCGTTGTCCTGGGTGGAGAATATAAACACCCAGAATATCCATCGGTAACTGTGGTTTTACCTGAATCTGTCCTTCAAGAGTCATTGCTCTCACACGTCGATGGGATTGTGCTAGAGAATGCGATCGCTCCTTAGCAAATAGTTCCAAATCTGAATTAAGTTCCGTAATCCTACTGAGCATCTCTTCAATTTCCATCTGTTTGATAGCTTTACCCACATCACTCACAGGGCGAGATTGCTCTAGCAGTGACTGCGCTTCCTGTGGTGGTAGCCAGATGGGGTGAGATGGAGAACCAGTAAATCCCACGACTGCACACTCTTCCGCGAGTAAACTTTGGTGTTTGGAACTCTCTAACAAATGCCGCAACCTTACTAACAGCAACGTCGTGCGCTTGGTGACAGCATCTGTCGTAGTAAAACCGCACCGCGCTGCTATGGGTTCAGAGGTATTCGACAGAGCATCTTCAATAATGTGACGCGCCAACCCTTCTACCAAAGGGTGATTTCGTCCCACATATTCCACCCCTTCCGGTGCCGGAGTTGTGAAGATGAGCAAACGCGGCTTCTCCCTCATCCAGCAAATCCAGCAGAGACAACTGCACAGCATCAGTAGCGCGATCAAACAGCGATTTAAAAACGGCTTCCCATACAGTGGTACTATCCATCGGTACGGGAACGGTAATTCCCAAAGTCTTGTGAATCTGCACTGCTTTGCGGATAAGTACTTCTAAGACGGCACCATCCACAGGATTATCTTGGCCATAAAGCAGGCAACTTTTTACCACAGGAGCAGTTTGAGCATAGCGATCGATACGTCCTTCCCGTTGTTCTAACCGATTGGGATTCCAGGGTAAATCGTAGTGAATCACAGCACTGAAGTGGGATTGCAGGTTTACCCCTTCGCTCAAACAGTCTGTCGCTACCAAAACTCTTTGGGGATAAGACTGTCTTGCGTCGTCGTTTTTACCAGCCCACGAGCAAAGTTGTAGACATCCTCGAATAACTGCTTGTACTCCTTCGATAACTTGTAAGGTTTTTCCTCTGATTCTCGTTCCGGAAAAGGTGTTTCATTTCCCAACCACTGCTTGACATCTGCCCGCCGCCTTTGGATAAAATGACTTGCTAGCTGCTCTCGCTGTTTCTCAGTCAGTTTGTCTAAGCTCAAATGCTCAAACTCAGGATTGAGTAAGCCTAGCAGCGACAGAAAAGCAAATTCAATACCACTGTGAGGTGTCGCAGTCAGGAGCAATAAATGGCGATCGCTTTTATCAGCAATCTCCTGAATAAGTTGGTGACGTTGTTGCTGGGATGTACTCTTACTGCTGGGGCGGGTACAAGTATGTACCTCATCCACAATCACCAAATCAGGGCAGTGTGTAATAAAACTTGCACGGCGACGTTCAGCCTTAGCATAGTCCAGGCTAACAATCAAGTGTTGATAATAACTAAATATATGAGAACCATTAGGTATTGCCCTCTCCAACTTAGAAGCCGTACCCGAGCGTACCACCACCGCATCAATATGAAATTTTTCTCGTAATTCAGTATGCCACTGATCGCACAAATGCGGAGGACACAAGACTGCTATCCGCTTTACCTCACCTCGATCCAACAGTTCACGGGCAATTAATCCCGCTTCAATAGTTTTTCCGATACCCACATCATCCGCTATCAGTAATCTTACTGTTACCAATCGCAGTGCCATTAATAAAGGCACTAACTGATAAGGACGAGGACGCAACGATAACCGTCCCAAGCAGCGAAATGGCCCCGCCCCACTCCGTAGTAAGTGACGCGCTGCATCCATCAGTAATAGTGCCGATGTATGATCTTTGACCCCAATTGAACTTGGTAAGGGAAATATTGCTGATTCAAGAGTTTCCAGCCCTAGCAACTGATAGATTCCCGCAATTTCGTCTTCATTGCCACCCAGCGGACGCAATCGAATCACATCTTCATTTTCAGCAGGCAGCACAACCCACTGCCGACTGCGACAACTGACTATAGAACCGGGTGTGGGGGTCAAGATTTCTGTCATCGTTTCCCTGTTTTGGTATGGAGGCAGCAGAAAATAGGTAGTCAGAATGGCTTTCTCACTACTTAATTCCAAGTGCCAAAATAAAATTTATTACTACTTGCTTGACAGTTATAGTTTCAGATGTAACATTTCAGCATCCAAAATATCTCTGAGAAAATATTAAAATACTTTAATTATTTATTGTATTAATTAATACAAAATACTAAGTCAAGGCAGTAATTTCACGAGTGAGTTCAGTGGCGATCGCATTTCCTCACAAATTTCCCATGTAGGGGCGAACGGCTGTTCGCCCTACGATTGCATGTGTTGCAAAACAATGGCTGAAATCCTCTTTCTTAGTACGCATATACTAGAAAATCCTAGAATTATGCGATCATGCTCTCATTTATCTATAGGATTTCTCAGTTGTGTCTCATACACACTCGTCCTCACACCTAGCCCTTTCCCAAGTTTGGGAGAAGGGTACCCGTCAAAAGCACGCTCAAAGTATTTTGTCTGTGATTCAATCGAGAAATAGTAAAATTACTGATTTGGGATAAAAGAAACTTTGTCTCTTTTCGTAAATTTCTTGTTTTTCATCTATTGTCGCACATCCATCATGGCTTAAAATTTGAAGTTTTCCCTTATTTATATGAACGAATTGTTTTAAATGGTCAAGGCCAATACCACCCGTCACTCGTCCACCCCTGGTAGTTGTTCCCTTTTAAAAAGCCCATTGCAATGCTTGATCTACAGGCAGGTTTCGATTTTTATGGAAATCGCGCACATTTTGAGGGATTCCTACGCCAAAGTAAACCACTGTCAGTTTAAGTTGTTTCAGGTCAGGATAATGTTGTCCGCAGCTAAAGACCCCTATATCTGTCCGTCCATGTTCAAAAGCATTAGCATAAATTTCTAAAACTGTTGCAACGATAAGCTTTTGCAAATTTTGGCTGACATGAACCCAGCCTCTACCAAGCCATTGTTCCGCTAGGTATTGAATTAACTCATCCTTATTTTGCTTTGGATCTTCTCGATACGGGATAGAGTTTCCCAGCCAAGGTGCCATATCCTGGCAAAAGGCATACATAAAGCCATTTTGTTGGAGATTTATCTTGACTTTTTTATGAAGAGTATCTTGTTGAAAAGTTACTTTCCTGCCTTGTGATTCGAGTGAACTACCCACACTAATCTGGAGTACCAGATATAGTGTGGGCTTCTGGACTCA